>JAUQQR010000026.1:0-7444 GCA_030549835.1 Thermoproteota archaeon | reverse complement strand
ACAATATTACTAAAAGGCTATACAGCATTTCTCAGAGAAGCCTCAGATATAATTGCTGGAAGCTATGTAGGGAGTATGAGGAGATCTCATAAGCTCCGCTATAAACATCTTAGAGAGATGTATCCACACCTCCATAATAAGTATATTGAGGAAGCATATAAGAGAGCTCTCTCAATATATAGAAGCTACAGGAGACTTCTCAGTAGGTGGGTGAAGTATAAATACGGGAAGCCACCTCTACAACCTAGCCTCGAATTAAACAGAGTTATTAAACTACACATAGATACGTTTAGAGTCGAGGATATGAATGGCTTTAAAATCCTCAGGTTATCTATTGGTAGTAGCTAGTATACTAGGTTCATAATGCTAATTTACAATCACGTATTGAGAAAGCTCGGTAATGCTAGGATCTCTAACTCAAAGCTTTTAATTGATAAGGATACTCTATACCTTTTCTTAACAGCTAGGAGGAGTGTTGAAGTCTCCAAACATAAGAATAAGCTAGTAATTGACATCAATGGAGACAATATTGCATGTCTCCTCATAGATTATGATAGATGTATAGCCGTGTTCTTCACATTAAAGACAATAAAATTAGTAGGTTGAGGGTGAATTATAGGAGGATAAGGAGATATATCCAGAAGAAGGTAAAGAACACTTTTGAGAAGAATAGATTACTAGAAAAGTATAGAACTAGAGAGAAGAGGAGAGTTGAGGATATTGTGAAGAAGGTTACTGCAACTTTAGTAGAAACTGCTAGAGTATATAGCGCAGACATTGTTAGAGAGAACTTGAGGGACATGAAGATGAATAGTAAGAAAGTTAGCAGAAAAATGAATTATAGACTTCAAACACTCCCATATAGGAAGATAATCTCTAATATAGACTACAAAGCATGTGAAAGGGGATCAAACGTTATAGAGGCTGATGCTAAGAGATTTTTAATAACATGCTCACCCTGCAGAAGCGTGGACAAGAGGAATAGAGTAGATAGCAAGTTCAAGTGTAAGAAGCGCGGAGGTTTAGCTTAAACCCGCATTATGTAGCTTGCCTAAACCTATTCTCCCACCTTAATGATGGCGAGATAGCCATTAGAGGCGGGAAAATGTACCTAACCCTAAAGGCGGGCTCAGTGGTGTCCGCCAATTTAGCCCTCAATGACTCTGCGATGAGTGAACAAGTGCTGAAGGGGAAGCCTGTGTTGAATTTAATCAACTCAGGCAACCACTAGTACCCGCTAGTAGCTTCTAGATTAATATCCTTAACTACGCCTAGTACACCTCTAATCTTCCTAGTAGTATACCATGTCAGTATTTTAGGGTTTATTCTTGATAGTATGGATATGATAATAGGTATTTTTATTTTTGCTCCAGCTGCTTTCATATGACCTCCTCCTCCTAATCTTAATGCTATTTTCTGAACATTTACCGTCCTACTCCTAAGGGATAGGCCTCCGTTTGGTCTTATTATTCCGGCTATATGTGCCTTATACCTTGCTATTAGTAGTGCTCCTATAATACTATTTGAGGGTGGACCCTCATCTTTTAATGCCACTGCTATCCTATAATTATTAAACTCTGATACGTATACTGTATCTATTATTTTAGCTATGTTTCTGAGCTCTTGATTCATATACTCTTCTAGTTTAGCTTCTAACTCTTCATCCCATAGCTTGCCGTCTACTATCTTATCTATAACTTTACCTCTCCACTCTACACGTTCCTCTCTAGATCCAGCTGCTCTAAATAGTTTTGGAGATAGTGGGTTACTCCATCTCCATAAGTCTGCAGAGCATACTACATCTTCTAGCTCTATAAGGAATTTATCCGGCTCTAAACCTCTACTCCTAGTAGCATATCTAACTACAACTCCTGTAGCACACGTAGCTCTATCTATGTATATGCTTACTCCTAATCCCATAATTTTAGTTATATCATTAGGGTCCCAGACATGGTGATCATACCACTCTACTCTTACACCCTTATGTACTATACTCTCCAATAACTCAAATACCCTAGCCTTATTCTCTTCATTTAATCCTAAGTCAGCTACTACTAGTAAATCTCCACTCTCAAAGTATCCTAATAAGCTTTCTAGAATCTCGTGAATATTGTAAGGCTCAGCATATAGTATTGTCGCGTCTCTAGAACGCTTTCTACCTAGGATTCTAAGTATTGATGCAGCACTACCAATACCGTCTAGGTCAGTATGCGTTATAATATAGAGATGGTTCAAGTCTAACTATGACCCCTCAAGCGTACTCACATACTTAGTAATTAGGGGTTTAAGTGTTTTCAGAGTATCCTCTAATAGTTGTGGTATAACTTTAACGCCACCAGCTATAACCATATAGTTAGTATCGCCAACCCATCTAGGCACGATATGTAAGTGAACATGATCCTCAATACCTGCACCAGCAGCTTTACCAATATTAACTCCAATATTAAAACCATGTGGTGAGTATGCATCCCTAAGAGCCCTAAGTGAAGCCTTAATAAGTAAGCCTAGCTCTAGAATCTCCTCACTATCGAGATCCTCAAAGCTAGCAATATGCCTATAAGGAGCTATCATTAAATGCCCGGTATTATAAGGGTACCTATTCAGTATAATGTAGAGCCTTGTACCCCGGTATACTATAAGAGATTCTTCATCACTAAGCTTAGGAGCCTCACATAAAATACAAGCCTTATCCCTATGCTCAGTAGCAAAACTAGTGATATAAGCAAGCCTCCACGGGGCCCATAGTATAGAAAACCAATTCTTAGGCCACACCATTAATAATCCCCTCCATATACTTAATCCAACCCCAAGAATAATCTACTCTGAGATTACACCTATAAATAAAATAATATCATATCATACCCTAAGTCTCGAGCTACTTCTCTGAGAGCTCCCCAAGATTTATCATATAAACTCTCATATTCCTACTATACTCTTCTTTAAACCTCTGAAGCTCACTCTCAGGAATCTTATATGTACCATAGGGGTCCTTAAATGCTCTTAACTTCCCAGCTCTAATCCACCTCCTCACAGTAGCGGGAGTCACATTTAGAATCTTTGCAGCTTCATCTGTAGTATAGTACCTCTCACTTGCTTGAGAAGAGGACACAATAAACACCAATTATATAGCCGTTATCTATAATTTAAAAGGATTTACCACATAATACCTATATCAAAGTTAACCATTGAAGAACTTGAACCCTCAGAGGAGCGGGTCTCCTCACTTATCGGGCGATGGCATTCTCTTCATTGGGTTAAACTCTATAAGTGGTCGGTGAGGTCACCCTATCCTCATTACTCAGTACTCGGCAAACTCCTCATCCCATAATACTCTAGCTTCTTAAGCCTAATATTGTATCAACATATTTCTCTATATTGAATGGCTCTAAGTCCTCATATTTCTGCCCTAAGCCAATATATAATATTGGCTTTCCCGTTACTGCTGCTACAGATAATATTGTTCCCCCCTTGACATCTGCGTCTACTTTAGCTACTATTACTGCATCTACTCCTACCTCCTCATTAAACTTTCTAGCCTGCTCTACAGCATCATTACCTGTTAGTGCATCGACAACTAGGATTTTAAGGTCTGGCTTCGAGACTTTAACTATCTTTCTCATCTCACCCATTAGGTCATAGTCTACATGCATTCTACCAGCAGTATCTATTAGTACAGCACATATATTCCTAGCTCTAGCATACTCTATAGCATCGTGAGCTACGCTTGCCGGGTCTGAACCATATTTACCCTTTATTACTGGAATATTTATCCTATGAGCATGAACCTCTAACTGCTCTTGGGCCCCAGCTCTAAAGGTATCAGCTGCTGCTAGTACAGGCGTTATGCCGTTATTCTTTAGCATATAAGCTATCTTAGCAATTGTTGTAGTCTTACCAACACCATTTATACCAAAAAATACTATAACATAAGGCTCTCTACGCGAGCATTTACTCCTAATGCTGCTCAGGATATCCGGTGGTTTCTCAAATAACTGTAAGATCTTATATTTTAGAGCATTAACTATAACCTTCTCTATACTGGTTCCTCTCTCAATCTTAATATTGCTAAGCTCTTTAATTACACTACTAGCTATATCCTCTGCAACATCTAAGGCTACATCTGCAGAGACCATATCTAGCACTATATTATCAATTACTGCTCTTAACTCTCTCTCACTTAGGGTCCTATACTTAACTCTCTCAATTAAGTTACTAAAGGCTCCTCTTAGGAGATCAAATACCAAGCTTTTATCCTCTCAATTTTTTAGCTTCAGCCTCACTTATAGCACTCTGTAGTACACTCTGATATCTATCATGTAATGCTATTAAGTTAGCTATAGTACTCCTAGTATTCTCAATAGCTTTATCAAGCCTTGCTCTCCTCTCTTCTAAGATACTTACTGCCTCATCAAAGCTTAATTTAGCGTAAACATTCAATCCTAAATGAACCAAGATGTTTCTATCGGTAATCCCAGCACTTATAGCTGCATTTAAGTGAGGATCAAGGTATACCATTATATTACCCTCAACGTTTCTTATAGTATTAATGCTATTAATAGCTTTCACAACACTATCTCTACTTTGAAGTAGTTGTTGTAGATAAGCTTGTAGAGCGTCAATTTGCTCTTTTATAAGCTGAATCTGGGCGGCTAAAGCCCCAATATCTACCCTCTGCTGTCTAGCCAATAAAAATCACCTAATTATTCTATCAAGGTTAGCTAGCTTTAATATCCTTAAATCTTCAACTTCATCTAATTCGACTTCTCTAATACTAATAATCTTTATATGACTCCTCTTTAGCTTATGCCTACTACCAAGCTGAGAGTAGACTTTCTCTATAGCACTCTCAGGTTTAACAGCTCTAACATATAACCTGAACTTCCTCCACTCAGGACTCTTATCATGGGATATCAGCATTTGACCCTCTACAAGGTAGGTCTTAGCACTACTCACTCCCCACCACCCAGCGCACTCTGTATCCTCGCAATCTCGGGGCCTGTAGTATCTTCACCAACTATAGCACCCATAGAGTTAGCTATTAGACCAACCCTTATGAATGATACTCCAAAGTTTACTGTACCTTGGAGTACTGGAACCTTGAATATACTATTAAGATTCTTAACCTCATCATCACTAGCTTCAGGGCACACGAGACCCCCCCGATCTGTGACTACTAATACTGAGCCTACAACGCTAACATTACATATTTGCATTTTAATAACTTCAACTCCTAAGGTATCCTCTATTATCTTAGTAGTTTTTGAGTCTGCATACTGGTATATTACGGCTGCTCTACTATTAGAGGCTACGAGATTTCCCAATGCATTCTCATTAGTGTCTAGGACAGCTATATTTATATCTCTTAGAGCTTCCCTAATCCTCTTATACTCATCGTCATTAATAGTTCTAGGTAGAAGTAGGCCATTATTATTACCTGCTACTAGAACACCTATAAGTCTCATAGAGAATATTGTAGTCTCAACTATATTATCAACATTTAAAACTTCACTTACTAACTTAATCTCCTTCTCACCAACACCTGGGGGGACTATTACATAGTTGTCTGAGGCATGGATATATACTCCAATATTAGGGTTACCGTTTAAGCTAAGCTTCATAACCTCAAATTTACCTCTAGCCTTCAAGTTTTACCTCCTACTTTAACCTCTAAACTTCCAGGCTTAAACTTCCCGGCTGCTAGTCTAACCTTAGCAATCCTCCTTACACCCTCTCCTCCTTCAACCTTCTCCTCTACTATATCTACTACAACCTTAACTCTACGAGGAGGCTTCTCTCTCCCCCTACTCCATACTAGGTTATTAACTTCACTCATAATGATCACATCGTCAACCTTAGTATGTCTCGCTATAAATTGCCTAATGAACCTCACTGCTCTATCAGCTCTATTACTCCTCCTACCCCAATATACGCTCCTTAACGGTATAACGTAAACCCATCTACCCTTCTCGGGCATAAGAGATACACCTTAGACTTTGAGCTTACTAACTCTCCAATGCCTCCTAACAGGGCTAAACCTTACTCTCCTCATAGTCCTAGCTATTATCCATGGCGGTATAGGTCTCCTACTCTTTAGAGCTCTAGCCAGTCTAAGCTTCCTAGCTAAAGGCTTGTTCCTAGCCAACTATCCTTCACCTATTTCCTCTTAAACGTTATCTTATAATCTCTCCTAGTTTTCTCATCTAACTCTATTAAAATCCTCTTGATCACATCTTCTCTAATTGGTGGTGCTAGCCTCCCACTATTAACGAGCTGTATTATATAATCTTCTATAGTCCTAGTTAACTCTGGCTTAACTAGGCGGAGGTTCGCCAGCCTACTCCTAGCTTCACTCGTAAGTATACTCCTAAGTAGCTCTTCTCTCTGCATCTCAATCTCTTTTCTCCTGCGCTCCTCCTCTAATCTTCTCTGAATCTCTGCTAGCTTCCTACTCCTAATGGCTTCAAGCTCCTCATCAGTATACTCTATATCACTCATAGAATCCCCCCATTGTAGTAATTTTATCAACACTCTTATATTCAATCATAGATACTTTGATAGCTCGGGATTGACTTTAACTAGCTCTTGCATAATCTCTCTAGCTGTAGTATCTAGGAGGCTTCTACCCTTACTAGTTAAAACTCTACCCTTCCCCGGTATTTTACTAACTAAGCCTGCTGCCTCAAGCTGCTGTAAAATTTCTCTAATAATACTACCAGACCCTTTCCTGAAATGAGGCGGCGCCGACCCCCTCCTCTTCCTACCACCATATACAGTTCTCAGACTCTCAATACCTATAGGCTGGCCAGCCTTATATAGCTTCCTCAGCATAGATGCTGCCCTAATATACCACCAGTCATTATCCCTAGGTGGATACTCCTTATGAGATCCAGTCTTAGCATAGAACGCCCACTGTGGAGGCTTTACCTGACTATACTCACCTTTAAGCTTCTCAGCTATCCTCCTTATTAGCATATCAGCTGGTACTTCTAAAGCATTAACCATACACTACACCCAATTAAACCATAATCTTACAAGTTCTTACCAGCCCTTTTAGGCTTATATAATATGAACGTACGCCCCCTAACATCAACAAGTTCAGCGTTAACCTTCTCAGCTATAATCCTAGCTATACCCACCCTATCAGACCCTATAACCTCAAGGGACGCCTTCAATAATTTAACCTTAACAACCTCTCTACTCCTAAGCCTCTCCTCAATCTCCCTAATAACCCCCTCAGTTAACCCATTCTTACCTATTATAACATCAGCCCTACTATGAATCTTCTCTCTTACCTTACTAATCCTAGACACCATCACAACCAAACCCTAATACAATAATCAGAATAATCACAAAATACACTAAACCCTCTAGATAACTCCATCAAAACCAATCAACCCCCTAAACGCAACATCTACACTAAACATCTAACCAACAACATTAAAAC
>JAUQQR010000025.1 GCA_030549835.1 Thermoproteota archaeon | reverse complement strand
GAGGTACTTTAGGCTCCTTCTTAATCTTTCTAACTTCCCTTTAGGGGCAATGCCATCGCCTTTATATACGAGCCCCTTTAGGGAGTGTAATCGCAACTTATAGTTATTAATTGTAGCTTAAATATTTAACTATATTATTGGGTTTTCTCTAGTTTTTCATCTGAACAGTTTAGGGCTTCCTCAGCTTGCTACATTTTTGTTGTGTATTTAAATTTTTTGTTGTAATGGTTGATGGTTGTTTTTTCGTTAGTGATGGTGGGTGTGTGGTTGGGTAGGTTGTGTTATGGTGTTGGGTTGTTATTAGTGTTGTCTGTGCCTGTTGCTGCGTATTTTGGTTTTGTTGCTATTACCATAGGGTATATGGAGTTGTAATGTGTTCGAGTAGCTTTTGAGGAGGGTTTAGGTGGTTCTGATAATGATTACTTTAACTTCAGGTATAGATATTGGTGTGAATGGTATTCCAGTTCCTGTGTAGAATTTGCTGAACCACTCGTAGAAGTGGAGTCTTAAGCTGTGAGCAAATGCTAGTATACCCTCTAATGCTACAACAATAAGGTTCCCAATAATGTAGGCTATAATGCCTATTATTAGGCCGGCTACTCCTAGGCTTGCAAACATTTCGAATATGAAGGCGAATGATAGCATGACACTTGAGTGTGCCATAGCTAAAGCCATAATCCTGAGGAAGCTTGGGATATTACCTGTAGCCATTAATATAGTCTCGTAAACCTCCATTAGTGACTTAGCAAAGCTACTTAGAGAGAAGTGACCGTGTAGAATTGATATTATAGGCTCAGCTGAGAGCATCCATAGTAGTGAGATTACTATAAGTATTAGTATAATAGTTGCAAATATGTCGCCGCCTCCTAGCTCGAGGATAGCTTTACCTAGTATTGAGCCGCCACGCCTAGCATCAAATGTTAATAGGAATGGTGAAGTGACTGACGCAAAGAATATAAGTTTAGGTAGCCGGGTTGATAAGAGATCTTCAAAATCACTCTTCATATATGAATTTATAACACCAAGTAGGGATCCTAGTGTAAGCATGAAGGCAGCCATCCACAAGCTTATAGATACTGCTCTATACAGTAATTCTCCTATAAGCTCTTCTAATCCATGTTCTACAGCATAAGTTGGTAGTGCTAGTGGAGGAGTACTAAGACCTAGAGTACTCCATATTGCTGGAAGATGTATGAGCTCTGCAGGTATGGGACCGAAGAATTCTCCAGCCATAATTCCAGTTAACATCGCTGCAAACCCTAGAATAGTGAATATATATGACCAGTCTGGGCTTCTCTTCCTAAGGTATATGTATGCAAATAGGATTAATAGTAGTCCGTGGCCTAAGTCTGGGAACATGAGTGCGAATGATAATGGAAATGTTATGGCTAGGAATAGTGTTGGCACTATTTCTTCGGGGCTTGGCTCACCATATAATCTAACAATATTATGGAATGGTTGTATTATTCTAGGTAGGCTTACCTTTGTAGGTATTCTAGCTTCTCCTCTTAGAGCTTTAAGGCTTACCAATAGGTACGATCCGTTAGTTTCTTCACCTAGTATTCTCTCTAATCTCCTCTTATCATTGATATCGATATATCCTCTTAGAATGGTCATGGTGTTTGTCTCGAGAGTACTAGTTATGATCTTAAATATCTCTCTGAAGGCATACATGTATGTGTAGAATCTTCTAAGCTCTCCAATTCTTGATAATAAGCTCTCTCTTATCCTCTCTGCTTCTCTCAATAGATTCTCTATTTCTAAAGTGACAGTCTTGTAAGCTTCTGAAGGCTTTCCCGGTAATTCTCTTGGAGGTATTATTAGAGTGAATCCTTTCCTTAATAGTGTTGTAACAACTACTCTCATTACATCTTGTCTCCCAGCTATACCTATGAGTAAAGTGTCTTTACTAAGCTTCTCAATAGAGGCTATTACACCATAGGTTTTAGCTAGATGCTCTACATCAGACTCTAAGCTAGCGGGACCTACACCTAGAGCTAGCTGTAGCCTTAATCCTTCAATAGCAACCCTAATATCCACATCTATACCCTTTATAGCCTCTAGTAAGCTCTTAATTCTATTAAGCTCTTGAATTTTACTCTCCATTTCTGATAGCCTGGAAACCCTAACTTCAAAGAATTTATCGAGCTCACGGTAAAGCTCATATGACCTATTGAAGGCTTCAACCCAGTCAGATACTTCTATATTTAGGCCTGGCTCGAGGGAGGGCTCAACTCTTAATATTGAGAAGTAGGAGTGGACCCTGGAAACTCTCTCTGAAGCCTGAATATAGAGGCTCTTAAACTTAGATGATATAGATCCAGAGATATCCCTAGTAGGCTCTTCTACATGGAATATGCCCTCAGTTGCTAGTCTAGCAATAACCGCGTCATACTTACGCTTAGGGACAACAACTATTACCTCCTCAAGTCTCCTAGCAGTAAGCATCTAGGCAGGCACCTACTAGTTATCCTCTAAGCTAAACTTAAATATTACTGATTGAGGATGATTATTATAAATAACTCTATAATTAATCATAGCCTTAAAATCGAACCTTACGATTACGCTAGTAGTAAGACTTAAATACACCCAACATAGGTTGTATTAACTGGTGATTGTATGAGCCAAACAAGTTAGTCTGTGACTGCTGTGAAAGAGTATATGATATAACAAATAAGAGAATCCTATGTGATTGTGGTTGCCTCCTAACAATCGAAATTGGAGATACCGATTTCAACTGGAGTATAGTTAGAGGTAGGCCTATGGAGGTTTGGAGGTATAGAGAGCTTATTCCCACCCCTAGAGAGGCTTCTATTGTATCAATGGGTGAGGGGGGCACTCCCCTAATAGAAATGGTGAGGCTAAACTCAGTACTTAAGCTTAGAGGAGTTAAGGTTAAGTTTGAGGGATCAAACCCTACTGGGAGCTTTAAGGACAGGGGCTTAACAGTAGCATCAACTATGGCATTATTCTTTAAGTGTAGAGCTATGATCGTAGCTTCTACTGGGAATACTGCTTCTAGTATGAGTGCTTATGCTAGGAGGGCTGGTCTAAAGCCTATAGTTATAATCCCTTCTAGTGGAGTTGCTAGAGGTAAGCTAGGGCAACTTAAGCTATACGGTGCACTCATAGTAGAGGTTAGCGGTGGATTCGATGAGGCTATGAAGGCTGTCATTGAATACTCTAAGATTGGTAGTGATATTTATATTGTTAACTCAATTAACCCGTGGAGGATTGAGGGTCAGAAGACTATAGCATATGAGATTATAGAGCAGCACGGGGTACCAGACTGGGTTGTAGTACCTGTAGGTAATGGTGGGAACATATACTCTATATGGAAGGGGTTTAAAGAGATTCTAAGACTAGGACTCATAGATAAGATACCTAGAATGCTTGCAGTACAAGCACTAGGCTCATCACCAATACTTAGAGCTTATAAGAGTGGAGTATATGAGCCCTTCAAAGAACCTAGAACTATAGCTTCAGCAATAAGAATAGGGAACCCTGTACACTGGAGGAGAGTATTAAGAGTAATAGAAGAGAGTAGAGGTGCAGTAGTTGGAGTAGATGATAGCGAGATTATCAGAGCCCATAAGGAGATAGCTAGACTAGAAGGTCTAGGATTAGAGACTTCAAGCTCAACAACACTAGCAGGACTTAAGAAGGCGTTAGAGGATAAAGTTGTAGATAGGGGAGAGAACGCTATCCTAGTAGCTACAGGTCATGCATTAAAAGAGCCTGAAATTATAGATTCCTACGATTTAGAATTAATTAAAGTAGATAGTGTTAATGACTTGATAAGCATACTATCCAAGCTATAACAGGTATTATATTCATTGTATTAGTATTCTCCACATAATCTTTTCCCTCGTTAATCTAGTCAGCTCCTAGATAGCTTCATAGTTAATCTTATTAAATCTGAGAACTGCTATAGTATGTGGTGTAGTTGATATGACTGCGATTAGATTCGAAGTTATAGATATTCCTATCCCTGAGGGTACTAATATAATTATCGGTAAGACTCATTTTATTAAAAGTGTTGAGGATCTCTATGAGGCTATGGCTACAAGTCATCCTAATATAAAGTTTGGCCTCTGCATGTGTGAAGCTTCAGGTAAGAGGCTTGTTAGGCATGATGGTAATGATGATGAGCTCCGTAAGCTAGCTATTGATGCGTGCCTTAAGATAGGTGCTGGGCATGTATTCGTTATATACCTGAGAGGCGGCTGGCCTATTAATGTACTTAATGACTTAAAACATGTTCAAGAGGTAGTATCACTAGAAGTCGCTACAGCAAATCCAGTTAAGGTTATAGTAGCTGACCTAGGCGAGCAGAGAGCATTAATAGGTGTAGCTGATGGATTTAAATCCTTGGGTGTTGAGACAGAAGATGATATAAGAGAGAGGAGAGAATTCCTTAGAAAGATAGGCTATAAGAGGTAGCATCTACAACTCTCCTACTACACTATCAATTACTAGACGTGAGCTCTAGTCTTAACCTCTTAACTCTCCTTTTTCTTAACTCCGCCTCAGTTATTATCTGTGGAATCTAACGCTATACTAGTCTGCTAAATACATGCTCATATGCTTCATCATATTCCTAGCTATAGAAGGTTGTAGGTTTCAGCTTAGGTTAGTGGGATATGTGTTGATATTATTGTAGCTGCTATTAATGACGCTAGAGTAACTGGAATCATGTACTTGTATCCTTCAATTATGGAGATTCTATAGTATTGTGCTGTATATAGGTAGCATAGGTGTAGAGGTGAAGCTATATATCCTATGAATGCTGAAGCGTAAATTATTGAGGCTAGGCTTAAGTTTATACTAGTAATTGATGCTATTATAGGTGTTGCTATAGCTATACCTGCAGTAGGATGGCCTGCTATTATTGAGAATAGTATAGGTATTATTAATGCTAGAATCTCTCTACTAAAGCCTATATTGATTATCATATTAGCTATAGGCTTTAAATCCATTGATAAGAAGAGCTCTCTAAGTATCATAACCTCAAGAGAGATAAGTGTAATCTCCCAGATTCTATTATCTCTTAAGGAATCCATTATGATATTAGCTTTTAATTTATTTAAGATTATAAATATAGGTATTGATATTAGAACAGCCAACCCTACAGAGATTCTCTCAAACTTTAAGATATAATCTAGAGGTGATAGTAGTATAGCTAATATTATAGATGATATGATAGGGATCATACCTCTAGCTACTAGGTTAGTATCGGCATTCTTCTCTATCTTTGAGCTCTTTAAACCAACAAATGGTAGACCACAGAGAAACATTAATACTGCTACTGGAATTTGAGCTAGGAGTAGCATCCATAAGTTAACACCTGTAACAGCTGAAGCTAGTATTATAATAGAGCTTAGGGGATACACATAGACTATTATATGCCTATACCAGACATTTATGAAGAGTTTCTTATCTTTTGATAGCCCTAATCTAGACCCGGCTACATCTACTATAGGAGCACTCATTAAAGCTCCTCCAGGCACGGGCAGTAGCCCTATAACTCCTGGGACTAGCGTTATAGTAGCCAAGTCACTCCTAAATAGCTTTGAGAGCTCCTCAGAGAGCCTATATACGATGTTAGACCTCACATACATAGATACTAGGAGTGAGACAATAAAAACAGAGAATACTAAACCTATTGTTGTATGATCTAGGAGAGCATTGATTACTATAGTAACTAAGAAGTCTAAACCACCATATAGTAATGCTATTATTATGGGAACTACGCCTAAAACATAGTATAGTTTTACTCTAAGAGATAATAGTATAATTAGGAGGATTATAGCTAATAGCGTAGCCTCCGGAGAGTTCAATATTTTAACCCCCATACTAGCTTGCATGTTATACTTAAAAAGCGTAGTTTATACATTAATTACCTATTTTATTGGGTAAGCTTAGAGTATCTAAACTTAAAATATAGAAACGTTATGAGCTCTTACCTTGAACATATTATAAGCCTGGGGGCTTGTAGGTAGTAGTTTAATCTACGTTATGATTATGCTATAGGATTCCCTTCTGGTTCTCCTATCTCCTCTTGTGGTATAGCTTTAGATAGTATACTTCTTAGTAGCTTTAGAGCTCCTCTCCTAGATAATAACTTGTTATTATTTCCACAATATGGTGAGTATACGCATTTAGGACATCCATCTGTACAGCTGCAGTTAGCCATAATCTCCTCTGCTACTTTTGCTATTTTATCTATCCTGTTGAATATTAGTTTTGATGCTCCATTACCTCCAGGTGATGAGTCATATATTATTATATGTCCTGAGGGGTAGCTTACTCCTCCTACATCTGTGTCTGCTAGTCCTGCTACGGGTTTTGATGCTGATATGAGTGTATGTTCTAGGGCGTGATATGAGCTGATTGCCTCGATTATAGTCTTAAAGCCTGTGTTAGGGTACTTGCCAATTATTCCTTTTGTCCAGTAGCTCCAAGTTATAGGTTTTTCTAGTTGTACTTCACTTATTAGGGCTCCACTATACTCTTCCCTCATTGTATACCCTTCAACTCTAACTGTTAACTTTAAATCGCCATATTCTAGCTTGACTGACCCGAATAATCTATCTTCAATAGGCTTAATACTCTCAACATCTATAGTGTATAAGGGTCTAGTATAGTATCCTATCTCTACTGGTAGACTTCTAACAGTTACTCTTAGAGATTCAAGATCTAGCTTCTGGGAGATGTATGGTTTACCAGCATGGTAGTATATAGCACCAGGGTAAAGGTCGAATAGAGTCATTGGGAGCTCTCTAAAACCAATCTCACCCTCCTCACTAAATATCCTAACTATGGGGCCTGAAGACCTAATACTAGAGTTTTGCAGGAGAGCTCTTACTCTACTTAAATTAGCATAAACCCTACCTCTACTAGCTTTAACTAATCCTCTACTGAGGAGATCGCTTAATGCTAAGGCTAGCTCCTGGGGGATGCTAGATACACTTAATCCTAGACCCTCAGCAATCATAGCAGCTAAATGTATCTTTGCAACCTCACTATTACTAGACTCTATATAGCTTGGGGGTATCTCCTGCTCGAAGAACTCTTTAGGGCTATATGAGAAGTATGCCTCAATAGAGTCATCTCCTAATATAGTATAGATTAAGCCGATCCTACCCCTCCTCCCAGCTCTACCAGCACGCTGAATATAGCTAGAGTAGCTTCTAGGCAATCCAGTCATAATAACAGCATCTAAGTCTCCTATATCTAGCCCAAATTCTAGAGTTGGCGTTGCTACTACAACTTGTAAATCTCTTCTCTTAAAGGCTTCCTCAATATTCTTCCTGTACTCAGCACTAAGACCAGCTCTATGAACACCTACTTTAACACTATAATTCTTAACTATTATCCTAGCTATAAGCTCAGCCATCTGCTGTGAATCTGTAAATACGAGAGCTTTCAACCCATTCTTAGCCAGTATAGATGCTATTAGAGCTGCTAAACTCCACCTAGTAATCCTCCCAGAGTCCACTAGGTAGTGATATGCTGTACCCCTCCTACGCTTAGGTCCATATACGACAATAGGTTTCCTATTAAAAATCTTATAGCCAATATCTTCAGGGTTGCCTATTGTAGCTCCAGAGCCTACTAGTATTGGGTTCTCAGCGTACTTAAGCATCCTATAGATTATCCATTTAATATGACTCCCAAATACGCCATTGTACAGGTGGAACTCGTCAAAAACGATGAATCTAGCTCTTGATATAAGGCCCCTCATACCCTTAGAGAATACTAGAGAGTAATGTATCATGTCTGGGTTAGTGACTAGTATATGGGGAGGATTATCGTATATGGCCCTCCTCTCGGCTTGCGGAGTATCTCCATCTAGAATAGCTACATTAATTCCAAGTTTGCCCTCACTTAGAATTCTCAATCTATGTACTTGATCTCTAGAGAGGGCCTTCGTAGGATATACTAGTATAGCTATAGGCCTATCTCCCCCACTCTTAAGAGCATAGTCAATAATAGGTACTAGGAAAGCCTCAGTCTTACCAGTCCCTGTCCCCGAGACTATCATAGTATCTAAACCAGACATAATAGCGTTTATGGCTTCAACTTGATATTTATAGAATACTCTAATGCCATAACTCTTAAGAGCATCCACAAGACTTGAATGTAACCCTAGACTATCAACAGGAAGCCCGGGCTCGGGATCCCCATGCTCCTCTCTATAAACATATATAATTTTACAACCAAATCTACTCAAAGCAGCCTCAATAGACTTACTAATAATATTAAAATCCAAGCCAATTCCCACCCATAATATATCATAGAGAGAATTTTAAAACTAAGAGAAAAGGAGTATAAACCCATAAGCTAAATTAATACCCGATCAAATACCACGAGCGTTAAAGTTAAAGTATTATTCCTATACAGCTGTAAGCTCAGCATTTAAAGAAGGGAGAGATAGATAGTTAAAACGGTATACTTATATACCCGAGATCATAATCTAATATTAGGTTTCGGTGATAGGATTTGGTTAGCGATAGGGTTATAGGTATTGGATTAATGCTTGTATCGATTGTGGTAATCTTAGTATACCTATGGCTACTATTCTTACCGCCGAATATAACGGTTCCAGTACTAAATATTACTATAACAGAGTTTCTAATAAGGTTAACAGTTCTGGTTGGTGTTTCAGGAGTATTCGGTATACTTGCATGGATAGGCTATACACTAGCAACAACACCACCACCAAAACCTATAGAGGAGATAGAGAGGGAAATAGAAGAAGAGCTTAAGAAAATAGAGAAAGGAAAAGAAGAACAGGAGACTAAAGTAACTGAGACAAAAGAATAACTCATCATAACTGTAGATTAAACGTCTAAAGTTACTGAGGAATTATATAGTATCTCCTAGAGATTTCTTAAGTATATCAATTTTCTACCTAGAATACCTTCTATATAGGTGTTTAGCTGTTAATACCTTAATCATAGGTATTACCATGAATTTTCTTTGAATCAGCTAAATCAAGTATATTAGCCTTGGTATATTCTATAAATTATTATGGATTAATGAATGGGGTGAATCAAAGATGCCAGCATGTACTGGGAAGGTTAAGGTAAAGACGCCAGGAGGAGTTGAGGCAGATCTAGTACCAAAGAAAGTCTGGATGCTACAGCCTAAAGGAGGTAAAGGAGTAAAGATAGGATTATTCCAGGACCCGCAAACTGGGAAATACTTTAGAGCTAAGGTTCCACCAGAGTATCCAGAGTGCGCCTAAATAATGATATTAAAGGATATTAGAGCGTACATCCCAACTTTTTTCTATCTCCTCCCTCTACTCTAATCTTAATCGCTATGTATATGTATCTATATATAACCTCTAATATGGAGAGTAACTCTTGTAGTAGAGTAGGCTGGTGACAGTATGTCTAGGGTTGAGAAGGGTAAAGTTGTAGTTATTGGTGATAGAGATACTCTACCTTTATTTAAATCAGCTGGGTTTAAAGTATTAGAGGCTTATAGTCAAAGTCAAGCTCTAGATATAATATCTAGGCTTGAGTTATCAGATGATGTTGCTCTTATCATAGTTTTAAAGCATATATTAGATGATGTTGATAGATTTAAGATTCAGACACTTAAGTTTAAGACTCCAGTATTCATACTGCCTACATCGTGGTCTCCGGGAGAGTCTGTTGACGTAAATAGGCTTATAGCTAAAGCACTAGGCGTGGGATAATAACTTAAATATCTCTAAAAGCCCTAGTATATGGAAAAGATTAACTTTACGGGATGGATATTACCATTTTTATTATCGAAATTATTGTTTTAAAGCTTAATTTTATATATTCAACTGGTGTATCTAAGTGTCTAGATTTATTGGAGATAGTGAAAAGCTTGCTAGAGAAGCTGTTAAAGATGATGTAGAGAGGTCTATGAAGCTACTACTTGAAGCTTATAGTACATCAGTGCGTCTTCTTGAGGAGGCTTATGGGAGGAGTTTAGGGGAAGCTGAGAAGAGGCTTAGGGAAGAGTATTCTAACCTAGAGGAGCAACTTAAGAGTTTAAGATCTAGGCTTGAGTTTGACTTGAGATCTAGGGTAATTGAGAGAAGGAATACTCTAGTAGATGAGGTTATTAGAGAAGCTATAGCTAGAATTAAGAGTATGAAGGGAGAGGATTGGTATAAGAGTTTTTTGGAGAGAGTATTTGATCTTATAGGAGTTGAGGCTAGGAGTATAGGTAGTCTTGTAGTTAGAGTTTCTAGAGAGGATATTAGTTTAGCTAAGAGTTTATCTGAGAAGTATAGTGGCTTAATTGAGGTATCAGATGAGCCGGTAGATATTATTGGTGGGGTGTTAGTTGAATCTAAGAATGGAGTAGTTAAACTAGATTTTAGCATAGACTTAATAATTAGCAGGAATGATGCTAGATTAAGAAATATAGCATTAAAAGCTCTATTAGGATAGAGTACTTTGTAAGGGTGGCATATGTGGGTGCTAAAGGTAGAATTGTTAGGGTAACAGGTCCTCTAGTAGTAGCTGAGGGTATGACTGGTTCTCAAATGTATGAGATGGTTAGGGTAGGTAAGGAGGGTCTAATAGGAGAGATTACTAGGATTAGAGGTGATAAGGTCTATATTCAAGTCTATGAGTCTACAAGTGGTTTAATGCCTGGAGAGCCTGTAGAGGGTACTGGAGGTCCTCTTAGTGTAGAGTTAGGGCCAGGTCTCCTAGGTAATATATTTGATGGGGTACAGAGACCTTTACCTCTAATAAGTAAGATTATAGGTGAGAAAGCTCCACATCGGAGTATATTTGTTGAGAGAGGTGTTAAGGTAGAACCTCTAGATAAGAGGAGGAAATACTACTTTAAGCCTAGAGATAAGTTAGGGTTTAGAGAACTAGATAGTAAGGTTAGAGGAGGCGATATTCTAGGAGTAGTTCAGGAGACTAGTATAATAGTTCATAAGATAATGGTCCCTCCAATGGTAGAGGGGAGACTTAAGTGGGTGGCACCTGAGGGAGACTATACTATAGATGATGTTATAGCTGAGGTTGAGCGTGAGGGTAGAGTCTTCGAGGTTAGAATGAGTCATAGGTGGCCTGTGAGAATTCCTAGACCTTATAAGGCTAAGCTAGAGCCTACAGAGCCCTTAATTACTGGTATGAGGATTCTAGATACTTTATTCCCAATGGTTAAAGGTGGTACTGGAGCTATACCTGGTGGCTTCGGGACAGGTAAGACTGTTACACTCCACGCTCTAGCCCAGTGGAGTCAAGCTAATGTTGTGATATATATTGGTTGTGGTGAGAGAGGTAATGAGATGACCGAAGTCTTAGAAAGATTCCCTAAGTATATAGATCCATGGTCTGGTAAGCCTCTAATGGATAGGACTATCCTAATAGCTAATACAAGTAATATGCCAGTATCTGCTAGAGAAGCTAGTATATATGTTGGTGTAACGTTAGCAGAGTATTATAGGGATATGGGCTATGATGTGCTGCTAGTAGCTGATTCAACAAGTAGGTGGGCTGAGGCTTTAAGAGAGATAGGTGGTAGACTTGAGGAGATGCCTGCAGAGGAGGGTTATCCGAGCTACCTAGCATCTAGGCTAGCAGAGTTCTATGAGAGGGCTGGGAGAGTAGTTTCTTTAGGCTCTCCAGAGAGGCTTGGAAGTGTTACATTAATAGGGGCTGTAAGCCCTCCTGGGGGAGATTTCAGCGAGCCAGTAACGAGCCATACTATGAGGTTTATTAGAGTATTCTGGGCTCTAGATACGAGGCTAGCATATAGTAGACACTATCCAGCAATAAACTGGCTCTTAAGCTATAGTGCTTACGTAGACCTCGTATCTGAGTGGTGGCTTAAGAATATTGATTCTAACTGGAGAGAGTATAGAGATGAAGCTATGAATATACTCTTAAGAGAAGCAGAGTTACAAGAGATTGTTAAAATAGTTGGGACTGAGAGTTTAAGTGAAATAGATAAGCTTATACTAGAAACAGCTAGGCTGTTAAAAGATGGGTTCCTAAAGCAGAATGTATATGATCCTATAGACGCATTCTCTACGCCTGAGAAGCAAGTTAAGTTATTAAAAATGATAATAAACTATCATAGGAAAGCTAGCGAGCTAGTAAAACATGGAATACCAGTATCTAGGATAAGAGAAGCTCTTGGGAGACAGTATATTGAGATGGTTAAAACAAAATTCACAATACCAAACAATGAGCTTGAGAAAATAGAAGAGCTCGAAAAAGCAGTAATAGAAACACTTGAAGGATTAAGAGCTGAGATAGCCTAGCCTAATCCACCTCTTCAATTAAAAGTAAACTCCTCTTCTCTGCAGCTCTAATAATCTTCTCAGCTACACTCCTAGACTTAACTCTAACTAGGATAGCCTCATGAGACTCTACTATCTTAGCTGAGCTCTCTCCATACTGACTTATAATCTTCTCAACTATATCCTTACCCTCTACCTTTAAAGGTATAACAAAGTATCCGTGAGGATCTCTCCTAGATAATATATCTACCAAAAGACTCCTCCTAGACAAATAAGAACACCACTAGACTCCAGAATAACTATTCTAGGGCAGGGTATATAAGAATTTATATGAGGTCACTCCATCTACTAAGCTAGTGTATACTCATACTCTATGTCCTCTAGGGCTAAATATTAGAGAGTATGGAAAACCTATGAATAGCCATCTACTGAGAAACGGCTACAAAGCTCATCATGAATTTTTAATACTGATAATTTTCCTAGCCTTAAATAAAAAATACTATATCAAGATTACTCATAGTGAATAAATGTGAGGTAATGTTTAGATGATTAAAGATAAGACTTAGGATTCCATATCTAAATATAGGGTTAAGGATGATATCGCCTTTAGAATTTATATCTAAATATGTCACACCTAATATTAGAGGGCTTGTAGCTATTGAGCTTTATGAGAGAGGTTATAGTCAGTCTAAGATAGCATCTCTACTTGGAGTCTCCCAGCCTATGATTCTCAAGTATCTTAGAGCTGGTAGAGATAAGCTTTTAAGACAACTTGAGAGTATTGGTATTAATAGAGATGAAGCTATGGCTATTGCTAATTCTATAGCTCTAAGACTATCTGAGAGTAGGATTGAGGCTTTAACTACTCTAGCTCTCGTAGAGCTTTCTATATTAACTAGAGATATTATATGTAATGCGTATATTAGAGTTACTGGTATATCTGATGCTTGTAGGGTTCTATCAATATACTATGAGCCTAGAGACCCTTATATTGCTGAAGTTGAGGAGGCTTACAAGATATTATCTAGTATACGTGGGATAGCTGATTTTATTCCAGAAGTTGGTTCAAATATTGTTCTAGCTAAGCCTAATGCTAGGAGTATAATAGATACTATTGGGTACCCTGGTAGGATTATTAAGTTAGATAGGAGTATACTAGCTATTGGTAGACCATCATATGGTGGTAGTAGATTTATGGCTACAATAATCCTTGAAGCTATGAAGATCTGGAGTATGTTTAGAGCTATAATAGCATTAAAGAGGAATGAGAAGCTCCTAGAATCAGCTCACTCCCTAAACATAGAAGTTTGTAGTATTGGCCCCTTTAAGGATCCTGATAGCTATTTTAAGGAGTTGAGGCTTTACTTAGAGAAGTGTGGGAAGCCTCCAAGGGTTATAGATGATACTGGGGGTCCCGGGTTAGAACCCATATTATATGTTCTTGGAGTTAACGCTTTGGACGCCTCACGTGTTGCTAAGCTAATTATTGAAAATTCTCTAAGGCTTTAATTGGTACTCTACGCTTCTCTGCTAGTTTTAACGCTTCACTTAACTCTGTATATTCAATCTCAGACTCTACTATTGGACCATACATTGACTCTATAGTAGATACTAGAGCTTCTAGGGTCTCTCTAACAGTTACCCTAGATAAGTCTCTTAGATTACCGGGATTATACTTAGCTATAGTAACCTCGCCTCTAGCCACTCTATCAAGCCTTGGCTTTATAAGCCTTTTAAGGAGGTCTATATTTGATGATACTAGTAGTGTAGAGTGGACTATGTAGCCTCCACTCTTAATAGCTGCTGCTGAGCCTGAGACTTTGAATCCGTTAACCACGACATCATTCATGTTCTCAACCCAAGCTTTAACTCCGAGTCTACTAAGAGCTGATATTATGAGGCTTGTAGCCTCACTATAGATTACCTCAATCTTCTTCATGCCACTAGATCTCCTTATAATCGAGATATTAATATTACCTAAGTCGTGGTATACAGCTCCTCCACCACTAATCCTCCTAATGATTGGAATTCCTAGTCTAAGAGTCTCCCCACAGTAGACCTCATCACATGGATTGAGAGAATAGCCTATAACTACTGATATAGGGTTAAACCATATTCTAATAGTATCACCTCTAAGACCTCTCCTAATAGATTCAAGTAGAACCTCATCTAAGGCTACATTAACTGCTGGATCATAGCTACAATATTTTATGAGTTCTAATACTTCAACCACGCTCCTAGCGAGTGATCAGCTTATAAATCTATATGTGCTCCTCTAATATTCCACTCGTCTCTAGAATACTTACTACTATAGAGTCTTAGGGCTAGTGAGAGCTCTTCAATAGTCAGACTTGATGTGAATGAGTCTCTATATCCTAATGCTTCAATGAATCCCTCTACTAGTGAGTTGTATAACTCTCCAATCCTAATAATACCAACTATATCCCATAATCCTGCAACTTTAAGCTTGGCTTCTACCTCTTCATGCTCGCTAACTTTTATCACTCTAGTGAATAAGTTGTGGTTATATGATAATAGTAGTGTTCCATGCTGTAGTAGTGAGTTCCACTCTCTCCTCTGAGCACTCCCCGATATCTTCTTTCCAGCTAATATTACATCGCTTGATCCCGGGTTAACATAGCAGTACATACTTGTACCTGGCTCCCCTAACCCCCTAACACCAGCATTTAATCCTAGTTTTTTCATAGAGTAGACTATACCCTCAGCTATCTTAGCAGCTGACTGTGCTACGTCTAGCTTGTAGAACTCATGGCTAGAATCAATTACTAAGCTATATGTAATCTCATAGTCTTGTGGATGTAGTAGTGCTGCTCCACCTGTAGGCCTCCTAACTAGTTTAAATCCAAGCCTGTTAATCTCCTCTATATTTACTGTATCCTGAACGCTCTGCCTCCTACCTATACTAACACCGCTAGGGAGCCACATATATAATCTTAGAGTATCATAGTCTACATTACGCCTATACCTAGCTATTGCCTCGTCGATAGCCATATTAAGCTGTGGGTCTCTGGGGCCATCAATTACTACTCTTAGCATTCCCACTTAGACCAAGCCTCTTAATAGCCTCATAGTATGCTTCCCTAGCTTTATAAGATGTTCTAGCTAGCGGATGTGCCACGACATATGAGAATCCAATCTTATAAGCTATATCCTCTAGAATCTTAAACTCTTCTATCTTATACATCTTAGCTACAGGTAGCTGCTTGGGGCTAGGTCTAAGGTATTGTGAGAGTACAAGTATATCTACACCTACACTCCTCAAATCTCTCATAGCCTCAATGACTTCATCAAATGTCTCCCCTAAGCCCAGTAGTATTGATGACTTAGTTATAATACTTGGATTAAAGACTTTAATATACTTTAAAACCATTAAACTCTGCTCATAACCAGCCCTCCAGTCTCTAACAGTAGTTGTTAGCCTCCTAACAGTCTCAATATTATGAGCTATAACATCTGGCTTTACATCTACAACTGTTTTTAAAGCATTTAGGTCTCCTCTAAAATCTGGTATGAGGACTTCAACTTTAACATTAGGATTTAACCTCTTAACCATGCTAATAGTCTCTGCAAATTGGGAAGCCCCACCATCAGGCAAATCATCTCTATCAACAGATGTTATTGTAACATAGTCTAAGCCTAGGATTCTAACAGCCTCAGCAACCCTATACGGCTCCTCTAGATCTAGTGGCTGAGGCTTACCTTTCTTCACATAGCAGAACCTACATCCCCTAGTACACGTATCACCCATAATCATAAATGTAGCTACTCCTTCACCCCAGCACTCAAATATATTAGGGCATAGAGCTCCTTCACAGACAGTAGCTATTTTTAAGCCTGAGACTAGTTTAACAATAGAAGCGTATCTATCATTAATAGAGACTCTAAGCCTAACCTTATCCAAAAACCTCCACCTTAAATAAGCCACTACCAGGTCCTACACTATCACCTGGAGATACGAGAACTTCTCTAATGACACCATCGAATGGGGACTCTATTACTAAGACGGCTTTCTCAATCTCAACCTCAGCTATAGGCTCACCCTTCTCCACTCTCTCATTAGGTTTCTTGAATATACTAATAACCTTACCTCTCCACCCGCCCCTCCTAGGCCATAAGTCTACTGGTATAGTAATAATACTCTCCAAGTAATACACCTTAATACTAGATATTGAGTGAGGATTTAAGTTTCTTAGACTATACTAGTATAACCTAAAAGCTATAAGTTAATCTAATCAGTATGGTTGATTGGAGTGAGTAGGATTATAGTAGCTTTAGACTCTGAGAGAGGGGATAAGTTATCATTATGGCTTAATCTCGTTGATAGTCTATGTGGTAGAGTTGCAGGTTTTAAGTTTGGCTTACCATTCCTCCTACAATATGGTTTAGATGGGCTTAGAGCTTCTAGGCTACTATGTGATAATATGTTTATTGCTGATTTAAAATTAGCCGATATAGCCCCAATCATGGTTAATACTGTATCCCTAATATCTGATTATATTGATGCTATTATAGCTCACGGATTCACTGGGTTTAGAGGAGGACTAGATAGGCTTAAAGAGTATCTTGATAGTATTAGTGTTAAGCTTATAGTAGTAGCCTCTATGAGCCACCCTGGTAGCATGGATGTTATAGATCCTAGCTTAGATAGAATAATGGATGTTATCCTCAAAGTTAACCCGTGGGGGCTCGTAGCTCCAGCTACTAGACCTGAGATTATATCTATGCTTAGGAGTAGAGGTTTAAAGTATAAGATTCTATCACCAGGTATAGGAGTCCAGGGAGCTAAGCCTGGTGATGGGTTGAGGAGTGGAGCTGACTACGAGATTATTGGTAGATTTATAACTAGAGCTCCTAACCCTATAGAAGTTGTAGACTCTATTAACTTAGAGCATTCTATGATACTTGAGGGTAAAAACTAGTGAATTACTGTAGGGCTCTTGCGAGAATTATCGCGTCTCGTAGAGCATTACTATTTGGAGATTTTATATTATCATCTGGGATTAAGAGTAAATACTACCTAGATCTTAGGAAACTACTAGGAGATCCTGAGAGCTTTAAGACTACAATCGATATTCTAGCTCAGAAAGCATTAGAGTATTATGGTAGCTTCGATGTAGTTGTTGGAGTAGCAACAGCGGGCATACCGTGGGCTTCAGGGCTAGCATTAAAGCTTGGTAAAGGCTTAGCTTATGTTAGATCAGAAGTTAAGGGTCACGGTGTAGAGACTCTAGTCGAAGGCTTACCATTCCATGGGGATTGTATAGTAGTTGATGATGTAGCTACAACAGGGGCATCTATTGAGAGAGTAGTATTAGCAGTTAAACCTTATTGTAACGTTAAGGGAGCATTAGTCTTAGTAGATAGGCTTCAAGGTGCTAGGGAGCGTTTAGAGAGAATTAATATTAGATTAAGCTATGTAGTAGACATTAGGGGGTTAGTTGAGTGCCTCAGAGAAGAGAATATAGGAGTACCAGACAATGTATTATCCTAGATGTATAATCAATAAGCCACCATTTCTAATTATAAGCTATAAAGTTAACATTATACTCTAGGTTTAAAGAGTTGGAAGAGTCTAGAATTAAGGACTATATGTGGTTACTAGAGAGAGCGTATATGAAGGTACCTCCAAAGGCTGAAAGTGAGGATCTCACAATTCCCGAGCTCGAGCTTATAAGAGTAGGAGATCAGACAATTATAAGAAACTTTAGAGAAATAGCTGAGAAGCTTAAGAGAGAGCCAGGTATACTAACTAGGTATCTACTTAGAGAACTTAATACAGGAGGCTCCTACGATGAGGGTAGCGGACAGCTAAGAGTAAATATGAAGGTATCAAGAAAGCCTATAGAGCAGCTTTTAAGGAAATTTGAGAAAACATATGTTAGATGCCCAACATGTAATAGTATTGATACTAGGCTTGTAAAAAGAGAGAGGACATGGATACTCATATGCGAGGCTTGTGGTGCAGAGCAGACAGTTAAACCAATATAAGATATAAGGTTTAATCTATGTAGGCGCCTCTAGGTGAATAGCTTTTGGAGTACACAACACTCGGGAGTACTGATATTAAGATATCTAGGATTAGCCTTGGTACATGGCAGTTTAGTGATGCCTGGGGATTAAAGGATTATAGTATAGCGAAGTCTATTATAGCTAAGGCCCTAGATGTAGGAATAAACTTTATTGATACAGCTATGATATATGGTAGGGGGTTGAGTGAGGAGTTTATTGGTAGAGCTCTTAAAGAATTGAATGCTAAGAGGGAGGATTTAGTAATTGCTACTAAGATTCCTGGAGAGTATCTAAGTTCTGATGATATTTTTAAAGCTATTGATAGATCTCTTAGGAGGCTACAAGTAGATTATATAGACTTACTCCTAGTACACTGGCCTCCATGCTGGCATAATATACCGACATGCTCCTATATGAGAGCTCTTGAGAGGGTAGTAATTCTGGGTAAAGTTAACTTCTTAGGTTTAAGTGACTACCCTGTAGAGCTAGCTGAATCTGCTAGGACATGTTTATCTAGAGTAGATATTGAAGCCTTACAAGTTAGATTTAATTTAGTAGAGAGATGGGCTGAAGTAGAGCATATACCATATGCTGAAGAAAATAATATGACACTAATGGCTTGGAGCCCCCTAGGTAAGGGGGCCCTCACAGGGAAATATACAATAGAGGATACACAGAAACTAGCAGATCTTAGAGTAAATGAACCCCTATTCCACCCAGATAATTATAAGAAGATTCTAGAATTAGTAGAAGTAGTAAGAGAAGTAGCTAGGAGATATAATAAGACTACTGCCCAGGTAGTATTAAACTGGTTAGTAACGTATAGTGACATAATAGTCCCAATAGCTGGAGCCAAGAGCCCAGGACAAGTAGAGGAGAATGCTGGCGCAGTAGACTGGAGATTATCATATGAAGATTGGAGGCTTATAGATGATTATGCTAAGAGTATCAGGATAACATACGTATTATAGAAAATGCAAATATACATATATATATTAATATTCAATATAGTTAAAAATTAAAACGTTAAATTTAAACATTTATAGTGGTGTGAGGGATTAAGAATTGATATCTATAATTGGAGTTGGGAGAGTTGGTACAATAGCAGCTCTTATGGCTTTGATTAGAGGTTTAGATAATAAGATTGTTTTAATTGATATAGTTCCAGGGCTTGCTCAAGGAGAGGCTTTAGATTTGGGTCATGCAGCTTCTGCTTTAGGAATAGATGCTGAGATTATTGGTTCTGAAGATTTTAGCCTTATAAAGGGTAGTGATATTGTCTTAGTTACTGCGGGTAAGCCTAGGAAGCCTGGTATGACTAGAGAACAGCTTTTAGCAGATAATGCTGCTATAGTAGCTGATATAGCATCTAAGATTAGACAGTATGCTCCAGAATCAATAGTACTTATGACTACTAACCCCCTAGATGCTATGGTTTACGTTATGTATAAGAAGTTAGGATTCCCAAGAGAGAAGGTTATAGGATTTAGTGGTATTCTAGACTCTGCTAGGCTAGCATATTATGCCTCAAAGAAGCTTAAGATGAGCCCATCAGCAATCCAGCCTATAGTTATAGGAATGCACGGAGAAGCAATGTTCCCAGTACCAAGACTATCAATGGTTAGTGGAATTCCACTAACACAACTCCTATCTAAGACAGAGATAGATGATATTGTTAGAGAAACAGTCCAGGCAGGAGCAACTATAACAAAGCTTAGAGGCTATAGTAGCAACTATGCTCCAGGAGCAGGAATTGTATTAATGGCTGAAGCCATAAAGAAAGATGCTAAGAAACTATTCATAGCAAGCGTATACCTAAAAGGAGAATATGGAGTAGAAGATGTAGTAGCAGAAATACCAGTAATACTAGGTAAGAATGGAGTAGAGAAAATAATAGAACTACCACTAAACGATGAAGAAAAACAAGGATTCCTAAAAAGCATCAACGCCGTAAGAGAGCTCATCAAAGCCCTACCAGAAGAATACAAAACATAAAACAAAACAATCAATAACCCAAACACATCCTTTTTCCCCTTTCCCATACTATACTTAAACTCATCAAAATAAGAAAATTATTTTATTTAGAAATTAATAAAATAATCTAGTCACTAGACACATGGGGATCTAGGACCCCAAAATTTATAAACGGTATTAGAGATTAATAATAATCTGGGGGTTAATGGCCCGGGTAGCTCAGCTGGTTAGAGCGCCGGGCTGTGGACCCGGAGGTCCCGGGTTCAAATCCCGGCCCGGGCCCCACAAACCCACACATCCCGACCTCCCCAAAACTTAACAAAAATAATAAAAATAAAGCAATAACTAAACCTTAAATATTTACCTGATGAGTGGGAGTTATCAAAAGATATGCGAACATTGA
>JAUQQR010000065.1 GCA_030549835.1 Thermoproteota archaeon | reverse complement strand
CCATTCCAGGCGAGCCGTGAGGCATTCCAGGTAGTGATATACCTCTTAAACTTGGCTTCTCATTAATTAACTTCTTAATTACCTCTGCTAACATATGACCTACTACTATGTAATTCTCTACTATTGATAAGTGGCATGATTGTAGGCTATCTGGTACTCTAAATTCTCTCATTATAATCCTCAGGTCATTAACGGTTCTCACTTCAACTCTAGCACCTAAACCATGAAGATGCTTAACATACTCCTCACAGCATCCACATTGAGAGCCCATAGAGAGTTATATTTACACCATTGAGATCTGCTCCGCTAACATTAAACTTAGATAATGAAACCAACGCTATAATCGCGAGTAGCGGAAGTAGCCAGCTCCTAGCCATACCAACTCCTCAAACCATAGATTTAAGGTTGAGACTAAATTATACTATTACATTTATTTAGCTATTTTATCTGAGAGATTCAGTTAACCTACGGATTCTAGATGCGCACATACTAGCATTTTTTATTGTTATAACTATAGAGAATCTGCTAGTCATTAAGATTATCGAGGAAAGATGTTACTCGACTCTCAGAGGATCCCCCAGTATTAATAATGAAGATTTCTGTGACCCGATTTTCCATAAGCATGAATATATAGAATGGATTAGGAGTAGTATATATCAGGAAGAGCCGATAAAATTAATAGCTAGAGTAATAGTCCTACTAGACTAGAATTAATGGCTATGTATACTCGTAGATAGATTCTAGAAATACTTATATAGGAGTCTCATATTAAACTTTAATAGTCCTCGACGCTTTGGCCCTCTTTCATTGGCTTTTTGCCTCAATTCTCTTATTTTAGTCTTCTCTCATCGGATCCATTATCTTGTTTCTTTCTTCAATAGTTTTATTATTTTCTCTTCTTTTGTGCTTAACTGTACGCTTATGTATCCTAGGGTTTCCAGTATTAGTAGTATTTTTGTGAGGTCTGTTTGTGATATTTGTTTTTCTTCTTTTGATAGTCTGTGTAGGAGTGTTGTTTCATCTATTTGATCTATTTTTCCTTTATTTTCTTCTATTATCTTCTTTATTGTTTCTATTGTTATGTTTATATCTGGTAGTCTTGACCATATGGTCACTTCTATTATACCCTCTTAGAATGTTATTGTTGGCGCTGTTACTTCTCTCCTAGCTTCAGTCTTTATTTGCCTTGCTGTTTCTAGCCATCTCATATAGAATTCTATCATGTGCCTTGTAATGCTTGGTCTTACTTTCTTTAATGCCTCCTCTATATGCACCCATCTTATTATAGGGTTAGGGAGGTTCTCTCTTAGTGCTAGCATTGTAGCCTCTCTTATTAATGCTGCTATGTCTGCTCCAGTGTATCCTTCTGTTATTTTTGCTAGTTCTTCTAAGTCTACATCATCTGCTAATGGTATAGTTCTTGTATGTATTTTTAGTATTTCAAGTCTACTCTTTTCATCTGGTGGCGGCACGTATATGAGTTTCTCGAATCTTCCAGGTCTTAGGAGTGCTGGGTCTAGCATGTCTGGCCTATTAGTTGCAGCCATTACTACAACGTTATGTAGATCACTTATCCCATCCATCTCTGTTAATAGCTGGCTTACAACCCTCTCTCCAACTCTACTACTACCTATATCAGTACCTCTAATATAGGCTATAGCATCTATCTCATCAAAGAATATCACTGTAGGAGCGTACTGCCTAGCTTTCCTAAATATCTCTCTAATAGCTCTTTCACTTTCTCCAACCCACTTACTTAGAATCTCTGGTCCTCTAACTGCTATAAAGTTTGCTCCACTCTCAGTAGCTACAGCTTTAGCTAGTAGAGTCTTACCAGTCCCTGGAGGACCATAGAGTAGTATACCCTTAGGAGGCTTTATACCGGCTTTGGCGAAAGCTTCAGGGTATTTTAGGGGCCACTCTACAACTTCTCTCAACTCCTGCTTTATACTATCAAGACCCCCAATATCACTCCACTTAACCTCTGGAATCTCTATTTGAATCTCTCTTAGCCCACTAGGAGTTATTTCCTGGTATGCTGCCAGGAAGTCCTCCATTTTAACAACCATCTTCTCTAAAACTTCTGCTGGTATACTCTCCTGCTCTATATCAATCTCTGGTAGATACCTCCTTAAAGCATGCATTGCAGCTTCTCTAGCTAATGCTGCTAAGTCAGCGCCTGTATAGCCTTTCGTCATATCTGCTAGTTTCGCTAAGTCAACATCATCAGCTAGAGGCATATGCCTTGTGTGTATTTGTAGAATCTCTACTCTACCCTGCTTATCTGGGAGTGGGACCTCAATCTCTCTATCAAACCTACCAGGCCTTCTAAGAGCTGGGTCTACAGCATTTATCCTATTAGTAGCAGCAATAACTATAACGTTACCTCTAGCCTCTAATCCATCCATCAATGCTAGGAGTTGGGCTACTACACGCCTCTCAACTTCTCCTACAACCTCATCTCTCTTAGGTGCTATAGCATCAATCTCATCAATGAATATTATAGATGGAGCATTCTTCTTAGCTTCCTCAAAAATCTCTCTAAGCCTCTGCTCACTCTCACCATAGAATTTACTCATAATCTCTGGGCCATTTATAGCTATAAAGTATGCGTCAGCCTCTGTAGCTACAGCTTTAGCTAGTAGAGTCTTACCAGTCCCTGGAGGACCATAAAGTAGTATACCCTTAGGCGGCTCTATCCCTAATCTCTTGAAGAGCTCTGGATGCCTTAGTGGGAGCTCTACAAGTTCTCTAATCTTGGCTATAACATGGCTAAGCCCACCTATATCCTCGTATGTAACCTTAGGTACCCTAACTTGAGGTGCAGGCTTATCTAGAACATCTACTATAGTATTCTCATTTATTATTACTGCTCCTCTAGGCCTTGTATCAACTACCTGTAGCTGAACCCCCTGACCTATAACCTGAACTACTACTATATCTCCCTCAACTATAGGTGTCCCAATTAGCCTCTTCTTAACATACTTCTTAAACCCCTCATCTATACTCATATACATTAAAGGCGCGAGTTTAACCTTAGTTGCAGGCTTAACATTAGCCTTCCTAACTATGACTCTATCACCTATGTTAATATTAGCATTTTTCCTAATGAGTCCATCCATTCTGATAACGTCGAGACCCTCATCCTCTGGGAGAGCTGGCCAAGCCATAGCTACAGTCTTCTTCTTACCCTCAATCTCAACAATATCACCAGGCTCTAATCCTAACTGCTTCATTATCCCAACATCAATTCTAACCTTCTTCCTACCAGAGTCTCTCGGCTTAGCCTCAGCTACTCTCAATGAAACCTCTTTAACTTTACCCTCATCTTCACTCAAACTTAGCTAACCCAAAACAATATCTCTAAAGTGAAGCTTAAAACGTTATAAAGAATCTTATGAGCTTCAGGGGTTCAGCTCTAATATCTTTCATTTATAAGCTCTCAACTCTCTCACTAGGTAGCTCTCTATAAATACTCGAGATGTGGGATGCCTAGGGGTCACCCTAAACGCTCCAGAGGGTGATGCAAGCCCGAGACCACTGCGGGGGGA
>JAUQQR010000024.1 GCA_030549835.1 Thermoproteota archaeon | reverse complement strand
GTATAATGTTTGTTCGCATATCTTTTGATAGCTCCCACTCATCAAGTGAGTATTTAAGGATTTGTTTTAGTGAGTCTCTATTGATAAAGGAACTTCCTGAGGGGATAGAGAGGAGGGGAATTGAAAGTGTTGGTTAGTGATTTGATTGTTTTTAGGGATGCTAATTGTATTATTGTTAGGGGTGTGGGGGCTCCTAAAGAGTTGTGTTTGCCTTCAGAGGTTGTATTATGGCTTAGGAGTAATCGTAAGGCTATTAGAGTGTTAGATGCTCTAATTAATAACTATAAGTTTAAGAGGAGACTATGTAATAGGGGTGCGTTGAGGAGCCTAATACTGCTATTATATGCTAAGAGTCTGAAAATGCCACCCTATAAGATAGCTCGTAGTGTTGGTGTATCGCCAGAACAGCTCTATAGGATTGAGAGGGGGCTTCGGGAGGATGGGTTAATCGATATGGTGGATAATATGCTTAGATAAGACTATTAAACCCTATATAAGCCTCGGGCTTCAGTTTATATAGTGTGGCTGGGGAGGTAGAGTTGGTGCCGGGGTAGCTCAGCTAGGTAGAGCGCCGGGCTGTTAACCCGGTGGTCGGGGGTTCAAGTCCCCTCCCCGGCGCCACCCCGGCTACTATTTCTATATGAAGTATTTTGTGTTATAGATTGTTGGTTCTTTAATCCACCCGGCTACTATTATGTTCCTGTAGTTTCCTCTATTATCTACTAGTTTTACTTTATATACTGGAGCGTATAGTTGTATTATTGTCTGTGTTTTTGCTCTTAGTACTTGCTCGAGGAATAGTGTTATGCTTCCTTGTGAGTATAGTTGTTCTTTGACTTCGAAGTCTGATTGTGGTTTATCTGTTTTTCTTGTTTTCTCTATGCTTTCTACTACTTGTTCTAATGCATCTATTGTTGGGTATATGTTTATTATCTCTACTGTTACTGGTCTCTCTGTTATCCTCTTCACTAATCCTCTTAGTGTTAAGTGTTTCATTAGCCTTATCCATGTGGATTCTCCGTAGTATTGAATTATTTCACTTCTAGCTACTCTCCTCCCAGCATGTACTCTATATATCTCTAGTATATCCTTAGGTAAGTCTACTATATGTTCTAATGCGTCATAGATTATTCTACTCTTCTGATCATATGCTAGTGGGAGGCCTGTTAGAGCTGATACTAGTATACGTGTCTCTCTAACTTTACCCTGATCTACTGGGATTTTACATCTAATGTAGAATAGTGGTATGTATATAGACTCTATACTCTCTCCTCTCTCAGTCTTAAATATGAATAGCTTCCTCTCAGCTACCTTATCCTCAACCCACTTTAAAGCTGTCCATGGTGTAAGTATTGGTTCAATAAATGTTGATTGTGGTTTAAATCTAATACTCTCAACTTCTCTAACAATCTCCTCTAAGGTGTATAGCTCTACTCTACCGAGTCTTTTAGCTAGCTTAACTGCAGATTCAGTATAGCCAGATGAGGATACAATGATAGCCTTATATGCTCCTAGTATTACTACATTATTCCAGACCTTCATTACGACATCTCTATCAACAGGCTTCTCTAAGTTCTTAGCCTCAACTATAATCTTACCTTTATTATCATATACTAGGAAGTCGACCTCTATATAGAAGCCTATAGGTGACATTATCCTAGGCCTCTTCTCATAAGCTAGCCCCTTAAGTGATAACCATACCTCAACCATATCCTCGAATGCTATACCCTTATCTACACTAGCCTTACCCAAACTCCTAACTCCTAAAGCTTAACTTATGCTAATAGGTAGTTTAAGCTAAGTTAAACACAATATCTAGATTTAAGTATTTAAGTTTTGAGAAGTAGTCTGGATACGGTGTCCAGTCTTGATTCAACGCAATACTATGATAGTAGCTGGCGGGTTAGCACTAGTATTTCTAGTAGCTTCTATAATCGTATTCCAGGCCATTGGGGGGCTTAGAGGGGAGGTTTCAAGACTTAATAGTATTATTGAGGAGCAGGCTAGAGTACTCGAGGATCTTAAGTCTAAGATTGAAGCCCAAGCTCAATCCCTTAAAGACTTACAGCTAGTTAAAGATAGAGTAGCAAGAATTGAGGGGCAGCTAGCCCTAGTAGCTTCAGCTAAAGACTTAGAGACTATAGCTAAGGAGCTTGGAGAGCTTAAAGCCCAGCTAAGAATAATGCAGAGTAGTCTAGCATATACTAATGAGACTATAGCATTACAGGTTAAGAGTCTCCAGGATAAGATTAATAACTTGACTAAGAGCTTAGAGCTATTATCTGAGAGGCTCTTATTCCCAGTAAGCCTAAATGATGGTGTAGGAGATACTGTAGTCATACTAAGAAAGCCTACACGCATAGTATCCCTAGCTCCAAGTGTTACAGAGACACTATACTTTATTGGAGCCTTAGACTTAATAGTAGGTATAGATGAGTGGTCTGATTACCCGAGAGTTATAGCTGAGAAGAGGGATAAGGGAGAGCTCATAGTAGTAGGGTATTGGAGGCCAAGTGTAGAGAAAATTATTGCATCAAAGCCAGACCTAGTAATAGGTGTAGCTAGCGTCCCAAGCCACATAGCATTAAAGAATCTATTATCACCCTACGGTATACCAGTACTACTGTTACCCAACTTCGCTCTAGATGATGTAATTATAGCTGTTAACCTAGCTGGTAAAGCTACAGGTAAAATAGTAGAGGCTTACGAGATCACATTTAAGCTCAAGCTATCAATAAACTATGCTAAGCTACTATCAGGAAAAATAGAGGTGAAGCCTAGAATAGCAACAATAGTATGGGTTAACCCACTATTCGTTGTAGGTGGCGGCACATGGGAGCATGATATTTTAAGCATAGTAGGTTACAATGTCTACGAAGACCTTAAGCTATGGCCACAGGTATCTCCAGAGTCTCTATTAGAGAGGAAGCCTGACATCATAATAGTAACATCTTCTCACGGACTAGTTACCCGCGAGAGTCTATTAAATTACCTGAGAGATGTTTTAGGAGATGCTGTATACGCTATCCCAGCTGTAAGAGATGGTAAGATATATACTCTTAGCGATGAGTATGAGAACATGTTTGTTAGGCCATCACCGAGGACAATCACCTCAATACTAATACTACTCTTAATACTACACCCGCAGCTATTCGATGTAGAGGCTCAAGCTATACCCTATGATGTTTCGCCCAAAACCATAGATGTAATCAGTATAATCAAGGATAAGGTTCCAGAGGACGTATTATTTATTGTAAAGAGAAGTTTAGAGGGTTAGATTTGGGATTCACCTCTAAGATACTATTCCCCATAATTTTTCTCCTCATCTTATTCATACTATCTCTTAGTATAGGCTCATACAAGGTCTATAATCCTGTAGAGTTAGCTAGCATACTGTTAGGTGGCGATAGTATTGATAAGGCAATAATACATTATAGGTTTTGGAGAACTATCTCAGCGCTAATAGTGGGCTTAGGCTTAGCTATATCAGGCTTAACAATACAGAGGATTCTTAACAACCCACTAGCAGACCCCTATATACTAGGTGTATCTTCAGGGTCAGCTCTAGCCTACCTGATAGTATTGACACTAGGCTATAATAATCTACTATTATGGCATGTAGCATCCTTTACTGGAGGTCTAGCTACGTATGCTCTAGTAGTCTCTATAGCTACACTCTATGGGCTCTCAAGCTTATCCATTATTGTAGCTGGTGTATCCATAACATACCTCCTAACAGGGATAACAGTAATCATAATATCCACCCTGGGGCCTCAAGTACCCTTTGCTCTCGGGTGGCTTTTCGGCAGTGTAGCTTTCACACCTAGAGATATTATAATAACATCTACCCTCATAGTATCCTTCTCTCTAGTAATCATAGCATACTATAGGGGTTATCTAACTTCACTCCTACTGGGGGAAGAGGTTAGTGAGGCTCACGGCGTTAACGTTAGGCTCCTTAGGCTAATACTATCAGCTCTAGTGGCATTAATAGTATCAGCTCTAGTAGCAGTCTCTGGACCTGTAGGATTTATAGGGTTAGCTGCTCCATGGCTATCTAGGTTTATTGTTGGAGCTGATTTTACAAGGCTACTCATACTATCAGCTATCATAGGCTCATGTATTGGTCTAGGCTCAGATATAGTAGTGAGGATTATCGGGGGCGGCGTGGAGCTCCCACTAACATCTATAACATCTATTATTGGAGCCCCCCTACTAGTATACCTATCTATTAAGTCTAGGAGTGTTGGTAGACTATGAAGTGTAGTATTAAGCTCGAGGGAGTTAGTGTTAAGCTAGATGGAAGGCTAGTATTGAGAGATATTAACCTAGAGATTAATAGTAGCATAACAGCTATAATAGGCCCTAATGGTGCCGGTAAGACAACTCTACTAAGAGTTATAGCTGGTATAGTAAAGCCTACTAGTGGATACGTTAACGTATGTGGTATGAAAGCCAGTAGGGCTAGTAAGCTTATAGCATATGTTCCAGCATACCTTCAGGTAGACCCGTACGCTACAGTAGAAGATGTTATTAAAGCCTATACATATGATATTGTGAACCCCATAGATCCAATTGAAGCTCTAGAATATATAGGCTATAGTAGCCTAGCAGGTAGGAGGTTTAATACGTTAAGTGGGGGGGAGCATAAGCTAGTATTACTGGCTGGAGCCCTAGCTAGGAGGCCTAGGATACTACTACTAGATGAGCCATACTCTCACCTAGACTTAGCGAACCAGTATAAACTATCATTAATACTTAGGAGAGAAGCTGAGAAGGGAACCATTATAGTCTCTACGATACATGAGCCGTACTACGCTAATATAGCTAATAATCTTGTAGTCATGAGCTCTGGATTAATAGTCGCTTATGGAGCTCCAAGTATAGTCTTATCTAGAGAGTTATTAGAAAAAATTTATGGTGTAGAGATGATTGAGGTATTAGTTGAGTCTAATAACTTAATCTTACCTAAGCTATTCTAACCTAAGAGCTACCCTATCTAGAAATCTAAGCCTCTTAGGTATTGGTGGGTGTGATGCGAATACTTCTTCTAGGGCTGAAGTCTTAATATTCTTAAGCTGCTCTATATGATAATCTATATTGTAGAAGAATCCACCATTAATCTCTATGAGTGGTGCTACGATAAATAGCATTGATGCCGTGCTATTACTGGTAGCTTCGCTTGCTAACTGCGGATTATTAGTGTATGTTAGGTATAGTCTTGTTAGAGCTCTCTGTAGAGCCCTAGGATTACCAGTTACTAATGCTGAGTGAGCATCTGCATAATACTCTCTAAGCCTATTAAAATGAGCAATGAGGAATCTAAAGAGTACACTTACAGCTATGAGAGCTACACCAACAGCTACAAGGTATAATGGGGATCCTCTCCTATCTCCTCCACCACCTAGGAATCCCGACCATATTAATGCTCTACCTATAAAGTATACAACTAGAGGTACTATGCTAAGGGCAAGTATCCAAGTTACATCTCTATGCTTTAAATGCCCTACCTCATGGCCAATAACAGCTATAACCTCATCTCTAGGCATAATCCTTAATAAGCCTCTAGTCACAGCAACATAGTTACCTGCTAGTGGGCTACCATAAGCGAAGGCATTGGGGAAATCTACCTCTGCTATAACAAACTTTGGAGGACTAATACCAGATTGCCTAGCTAATCTCTCAGCTTCTCTAGCGTAGAACTCCTCCTCACGAGTACTAGGAGGTCTTACTCTATAGAAGATGTTTATCATATAGGGGCTTATAAGCCACTGTACGAGTATTAATATAAATGCTAGTATAGCAGCCCATAATACTATAGAGCTACCATAGGCTCCCCCGCCTAGGAGCATAGCTATTAGTATTATGGCGAATATATATGCTGATACCATGAATAATAGTGTTAACCCCATACTAGCTCTTAGAGATGCTAGGCTCCTAGGAGCATCTCCAACAATTCTATCAGCATTTAATGCTATTAATGCTACTACTCCAGCTAATACCAAACTCTCAATCAGTAGTAGCCACCAATATGCGAATATAAACTCTAGGACCACATCATGTCACCTAATCCATACCCCTCTAGTATATTATTCTTAGTAGTTTAAGCTTATATAGGTTTATATGTGTAGAGTAATCATCCTACTACTCCACCTAGCAGTTAACCTACAGAGCCTTAAGCCATTTGGAGACTTTATACTCCTAGATAGCTCTAAAAGCATATCCTCAATCATAGCATCACTCCTACCTAAAACCTCCCATAGAGGCTTATATTTGAACTTATCTAGAGAAGCTTCTAGTATTAATGCTAGATCCTCTATATCAACCCTAACTATAGAGTCTGAGCACCAGCAAGCCTCAACAACTACATCATGCCCATGGATACTATAGGTGAATGGCCTCAAAGCTATACTAGTAGTAGATGATACACATAGACTGAGCTCCATAATAGTCCAGCCCATAGTACTAGCTTGACTTCAGACTATTAACTATAACCATAACCCTCTGAGCCACAGTAATAAACGTTAAGATTACGAGGCCCACAACCATAATAGTAGCTAGCCATAGGTTATAGAGTGCTACAATAGATATAACTATTAAAGCTAAAACCCTCTCCTGCCTCTCAACCAACCCAACACCCTTGAGCACTAAACCTAAACCCTCTCCCCTAGCCCTAGCATATGATACCAGAAAAGATAAAGCCAACAGCATATAACACAATCTAAAATCAACCCCTAGCAAACCCAAAACAAGAATATACGAAGCATCAGAAACCCTATCACTAAAAGAATCTAAAAAAGCACCAACCCGACTAACAAGCCCAGAAACCCTAGCAACTAAACCATCCAAAACATCAAATAAAGCAGACAAAGACATCAAAACAATAGCAACTAAACCAAAACCAAAATACGCAGCAACAGGCGCAAACAAGGCTAACAACAATCCAACAACCGTAAAATAATTAGGATGGACCCCAAACCTAGACAATAACAACCCAACAACATAATACAACCTACCCAATCACACTCCCCAAACCACAACTAATCTCCATTTACACTAACAAAAACAACCAGCGACAACCATTATAACCAAAATTTAAATACTCAACAATAATGTAGTAGGCTGAAGTAGCCTTAAACTCTTCAGATGAAAACTGAGAGAACTCCATGATAGAGTTAAATATCTAAGCTCCAAGTACTAACTATAAGTTATGGTTATACTCTTTAGAGGGATAACTGTTATAGGCGATGAGAAGCCCCTAAAGGGGGGATAAGAAAGATTAAGAAGGAGCCTAAAGTATCTCCCTAAAGGGAATAGAGGGGGGTTGGGGTTTGGTTTTTGTTAGGTTGGCTTTGGTTCAGTTTGGTGCTTTGAGGGATAAGAGTGGTAGTCTTGGTGTTATTGAGCGTTTGCTTGATGGTTATGGTGGTAGGCCTGATTTGATTGTTTTTCCTGAGTATTCTATGTTTGATCCTACTGGTTTTAGTTCTGATTTTGTTTGGGATGGTGCTGAGGATCTTAGTGGTGGTTGGGTTGGGTTTTTTAGGGATTTAGCTTCTACTAGGGGTTCTTGTGTTGTTGCTACTATGTTTGAGAGGTCTAGTGTGCCTCCTAGGGTTTATAATACTGCTATTGTTATTGATAGAAGTGGTGATATTATTGGTGTTTATAGGAAGACTCACTTATTTGATATTCTTGGTTATAGTGAGAGCTCAATTATTACTGCTGGTGGCGAGCTCTTTAAGCCTGTTAGTGCTTGTAACTTGAAGATTGGGTTGGCTATATGTTTTGAGCTTAGATACCCTGAGGTGTTTAGAGTACAGGCGTTGAGGGGGGCTGAGGCTGTAGTTGTTCCAGCAGCATGGTATAGGGGGCCTTTGAAAGAGGAGACTTTAAGAGTACTAGCTCAGGCTAGGGCTCACGAGAATAATACTTATATTATAGTAGCTGCTCAGTACGGGGGGAACTTTACTGGTAGGAGTATGGTTGTAGACCCTTATGGTGTAGTTATAGTAGATGCTGGTATTGGTGAGAAGATTATAGAGGCTGTAATAGATACTGAGGAGGTTTATAGAGCTAGGGAGAAGATGCCACTACATAGATTAGCTAGGTGGGATCTACTACTAGATAGTATCAGTGAGCTAATCAAAAAATGAAAGAGTAGCTGAGCTAGCCTATAGCTACTCTACAGGTTCAAGCTCATACACTAGGTGGCCTTCAGGCTCTCTCTTAACTATTACAAGTTTAACCTTCATGCCTGGCTTCAGCTTTGATGGATCTCTACATCTAACCCACGATAGTACATTTACATTGTTTCTCATCCTAGCTATACCTACAATGTAGTCTTCGTAGTGGCTAAAGCTATATGGCTTAATGTTTATAATAGTCCATGTTATTAGCTCTCCCTCATTAGGAATCTCTACCCACTCGACTTCATCCTTAGGGTCTCCTGGGCAGTCTACTTGTGGTGGGAATAGTATTCTTCCAGTCTTCTTGCATTTTGTAGCTAGTATTTTACCTTCTCCTAGTGCTTCAAAGAACTTCTTAATCCTATCAATGCTTAGTAAGTATCTTATCTTGAGCTCTCTCTGATCATACCACATTGTAGAGCCTGTTCTAGGATCTATTATTGCTGGTATTCCAACACTCCTCTTCATTTCATCAGCGAATTCTTCCATCTTCTTAAACCAGGCTTCAATCTCAGCCCTCTGACTCAATCTAGTCACCTCTAGGCTTAGATAAGCTGTATATTGTCACGTATGCGTAGTGACCTGTTCCACCAATATTATGAGCTAGTCCTCTACCATGCCTTATCTCTGCTTGTCTACCCTTCTCGACTCTACCTAGCAGTTGCCTGGTAATATCTACAGCCATTGATACTCCGGTAGCGCCTATCGGGTGTCCCTTAGCTTTAAGACCACCGCTTAGATTAACTGGTATTAATCCACCAATATATGTCTGTCCTTCTCTAGCAAGCTTATACCCCTCACCTCTCTTCACAAAACCTAAATCCTCATATGCCATTATTTCTGCTATAGTGAAGCAGTCATGCACCTCAGCTAAGTCTAGGTTCTTAACTATACTCTCCGAGTCTAGGCCACTCTTCTTATATGCCCTCTGGGCTGCTAGCCTAGCTGCTTCTAGGCTAGTAAATGTAGTCCTCTTAGATATGTTGCTAGTATCACTTGCAGCACCTATAGCCTCAATCCATACTGGAGAGTCTGTAATTTTATATGCTATTTCCTCACTAGCTAAGATTACTGCTGCAGCCCCATCAGTTATTGGGGATGAGTCTAGTAGCTTTATAGGCCATGCTACATACCTACTCCTCATGCAATCCTCTAAGCTAATCTTCCTGGGGAAGTGAGCCTTAGGATTCATACTCGCATAGTAGTGGTTCTTAACAGCCACACTACAGAAGTCCTCCTCTCTAGCACCATACTGGAACATATATGATGTAGCATATAGAGCATAGTAGCCAGGGAATGTTAAGCCAAAGTTCTCAAACTCCCAGAAGTAGTTGCCAGCTCTCCCAATAAACTCTACGACTGTTGGAGTAGGACTCTCATTCATCTTCTCAACTCCAATAGCAAGAGCTATATCAGCATCACCAGAGGCTATGGCATCCCTAGCAGTCTTAATAGCTGCACTACCAGTAGAACATGCAGCTTCAACCCTTAAAGTAGCTTTCCCAGATAAGCCTGCATACTCATTAACAACAATAGCTGGTAGAGGCTCACTACTCCAACCTCCAGCATTACCTACAACAACAAGCTCAATATCATCAAAGCCTATACCAGCTTCATTCACAGCCTCCCTTATAGCCTCAAATGCAAGCTCAGGTATACTTACATCATATCTAACTCCAAACCTAGAATGGCCTGTCCCAACAATGGCAACTCTCCTAGCCATAACTTAGCACCAGTTTACTCCTAAGATAATTCAAATTTATATGTTTTTATATATAAGAAATTTAAACGTTGACTAGTAACTCTCAGATTGAGGTGTACTCTTTGTCGCTTGAAGAGTTTCAATCTAGGTTTAAAGAGTTATTTGATATATCTATAGCTAAAATGCCTGAAATAAGGACGTGGAATAAGGTATACCAGTTTAATATTGAAGGTCAGAGCTTCTACATTGAGATTAAAGAGGGTAACCTAAGGATAGTAGAGGGCACTCACCCCAACCCTATAGCTACACTATCAATGTCTAGAGATACCCTAGCTAAGATACTGAGAGGAGAGCTTGATGCTATGAGAGCATTCATGATGAGACAGATGACAATAACCGGGAATGTATTCGACACTGTCAACCTTAAGAAGATAATAGATGTAGGGTTGGGTAAAGCCTAGCTAGTTACTATATAATCTTAATTTAAGTCTTCTTTTTAACTAAACTCTTTGGTGTACTAATTTGTCTTACTATATTGAGAATACATGGTATAGAGTATTATCTAGCCAGCTCTTCCTGATACTATACGCTATACTAGCAGCATTTCTAGGAATTAATATTAAGACTTTTATAATAATAATGGTCCTCATAATCATAACATCATATATTCAGGGTAAATTTCTAAGTAAAGGCCCACTAGGAGGGTCGAGTGTTAAAGTTGAGGAGGTAATGAGTGCTAAGAGGCTATATGAGGAGAAGAATCTAAGAGAAATCCAGATGAAAGATGAAGGTTTACTTAGAGATATGCAGCCTCAGTTTAGGTATATGATGCTCCTAAATCTAGGCCTCCTAGTAGGTTTCCTATACTTCTTTCTAGCATGGGGCCGTATTGGGGACCTGCATAGTATATTCTATAGCTTTACTGGGAATGAGAAGATTGCTAGTTTCCTAGCATTCCTAATATACATGGAGGGCTTCTTTATCATAAACCAAGCCTCAATGATACTAGCTTTGAAAAGAGTTGGTAAGGTTTTATTCATAGTTTACCCTAACGAGTATATTGTAACAGTTAAGGGCATAGTCTATAAGGGCTTACTATCTAATACTGCTATAGGATTCCCTCTACCACAAAATGTAAATGCCATATTAGATACTAATAGGGGTTTCGTAGATCTCGTTAATGAAGGTAAGAGAACTACAAGTATTATCAGATTATACTCGAGGAATCCTAAGAGGGTATATGAGATTATTAAGAAGCATGGATTTAAGACTATTGAAACATCTTAACAGTAGATACTATGTTATTAGGGCTCCCCACATATATTGCTGAAACCCACCTGCCCCTAAACTTAACAATCTTAACATAAACTAGGATATCTGGATTCTTTAAATTAACACTCCTATCTATCTCATCAGCTAGTTTAACTATAGAGTCGATTCTCCTCATAATCTTCCCATTATCATCTAGTAGGTGGCCTTCAAGCCTAATAGCAAAGCTACCTTCTCCAATCTTAGATAATAGGTTTAGAATAGAGCTTTTAACATCTGCTAATTTAACGCTTCTAACCTCATTAACGGGTATAATCCTTAATATTGTTGTTTTAGGTGTAATATTAGATTTTATAATATTTACGGCTTCTATAGGATCTTTAACTCTACCGAGGATAATATTTGGGTTTGAGTCGACAACTGTAAAGTATGGTAGGATTTGCTTAAGGTAAGTAATAGCCCTCCTCTTAGCATAAAAGCCTGGGAGGTGCGTTACGATAATATTGAATGGATTATATCCTAATAAGCTACATCACCTATAGATCTCCAAATTTCAAATTTAACTTTTAAGGTTTAAATATACTGGTTTACTTTAAGGTGGAATTTTGATTAATGAAGAAGTGAAGAGTCTATACTTAGAGATAGCTAAGAGGCTCCACGCTATATATGATAGGTTGATAGATGAGTATACTACTATATTAGAAGATATTCCTAGGAACTTTCAGGATATAGTGGATACGATCGATAAACCCATAATATTATATTTTACAGCAAAGTGGTGTGCTCCATGTATAAGCATCCAAGAGACTATTAGGGAAGTAGCTAGGATATTTAAAGGTAAAGCCTACTTCTTTAAGGTCGACGTAGATAAAGATATAGGTATAGCTGAAAATTACAATGTCGAGTATATACCAGCAACACTAATAATAGTAGAGGGAGAAGTAGTTGACAGAGTATATGGGGTAATAACCTCTAAGAACCTAGAGTCTCGAATTCTAAGATTAATATCTAGCTAGTAGACTCTACTTTAATAGTCTCAAATTTAACATATATAGTTGGGAGTATAGTTTGAGGAGAAACTTAATAAAGATAATAGCTACGATAGGTCCCTCATCTTCAGATAGCTCTATTATAGCCGGTATGGCTAGGGCTGGAGCTGAAGCTTTTAGAATAAATATGAGTCATGGTAGTAGAGATGATTGGGATAAGATGGTTTCAGCAGTATCAGAGGCTGAGGATACTTTAGGGTATAATGTTGGTCTTATAGCCGATCTAGAGGGTCCAAGGATTAGACTAGGCGATTTTAATCCCATACCCCTATCCCCGGGTGATAATGTAGTATTCTCTCTTGATCCATTAGAGGGGATCCCTGTTCCACATAAAGAGTTCTTTGAAGCTATTAGTGAGGGTGATCAAATACTAATCGGTGATGGTAAGATTATATTGATAGTAGAGAGTATTGATGGGATGAAGGCTAAGCTAAAGACGATCCAGGGAGGGCTCCTAGAGCCCAGGAAGGGTATTGTTATTAGTGGTAAAGAGGTTGAGGCTCCCGCATTATCAGTTAAGGATAAGATTTCTCTAGATTACATAGCTTCTAAGCCATTTAGCCACGTTATGGTAAGCTATACTAGAAGCGCTGAGCAAATAGAGCTCGTAAAGTCTATACTTAGAGATTATGATAGGAGAGATATTAAAGTCTTAGCTAAGATTGAGACACCTACAGGCGTTAGGAGAGCTAGAGAGATAAGTCAGGCGGCTGATGGAATCGTTGTAGCTAGAGGAGACTTAGGTATGCATTTTAGCCTAGAAGAGATACCATTAATACAAAGAGATCTAGTCAATACTGCTAGAACACAGTATAAGCCAGTAATACTAGCTACAGAGTTCTTATCTAGCATGATAGATAAGCCTGTACCTACTAGGAGCGAGATTGTAGACATATATGAGGCTGTTAGGCTATCAGTAGATGCTCTCCTATTAACAGGAGAGACTGCTATAGGTAAGAACCCCGTTAGAGTAGTCCAGTGGATGTATAGAGTTATAGTTAAGGCACAGCAAGGCCTAGTACCTGAGAGGCCTCAAGCAATAGTACAGATTTATAGGCTAGCTAGGGGTTTAGTAGAGCTAGTAGAGAATTTAAACGCAACACTAGTAGTATACTCTAAGTCTGGTAGGTTTGCCGAGAGACTAGCATCATTTAGACCTACTAGGAGGTTCTATGTTGGAGTACCTGAGGTGAGAGTAGCTAGAGCAGTTAGAATACTATGGGGCTCTGAGTCTATAGTAGTAGGGGATACAACATACGAGGATGGATTAAGGAGGACTAGTAAGATATTAGAAGATAGCGGTTTAATAAGCCCCGGGGAGAGTATAGTTGAAGCTGCATGGTCTAGTGAGAGGGGAGTCTATACTATTAGAGCTAGGAATATTATAGCTCCAGGTTAGTAGCCTAGAGTATTGAAACATCTTTCAGCCTCCTAACAATAACATCGCTATCCTCAAAGCTCTTAGAGTTCTCTAATAACCTCTTCTTATCTATACTCAACCTACCCCTTTTAATATACTTAGCTATTTCCTTAAGCTTATCAATATCACTACTCCTACCAGCATTAGCTTTTAGGAGTATATGGTCCTCTAAAGTTACAATTCTAACCTTAATATCCCCGACTTGAACCCTAATACAACCCTCTATTATAGCTTCAGGGACATAGAAGTCGTAGATATTCTCATAGAATTCTAGGGGGATCTCTTCGTCGTATACCCTAGCTACAATCCTAGGGGTGCCTAGCCATGTATAACCATAGACCCAAGAGTTATCTTCAGCAAGCCTCCTATACTCGTTCTCCTCAAATACAACACTTGGATATTCAGCGAATAAGTCTACGTCATCTCCTAAATCATCTTTACCTAAACTATACTCTACTATAGTCCCACCTATAATAGTAAATCTAAATCCTGAATCTAGGAGTATCTTTAGGGTCTTGGATAAGCCAGATCTAGATACCATTAGAGCTCACCTTAAAATACTAATATCCTTAAACGTTTGAGGAAGACTTAACACTTATATATCTTATAGAATTAGTCATTAGGATTCGCTACGCTTCTCTACACTCATATATACTATAGTCTCTTAATAGTCTACCTTTCGATGTTTGAGGTGCTAAGCAGTCTATTACATTATATATATTTGAGCTCTCAATTATAACCTTTATTGCCCCTAGGGGTGACTCGTGATCTCCGGATACGAAGCTTACCTTACCCATATATGATGCTTGCTTATGTATATAGAATACTGTCTTGTTTTCTTGTACGCCCTGCCTCATTATACTCCTAGCAGTGTCTAGTATTCGCTCTAATCTTAGTAGTCTATGTAGTTTTGCTAGGCTCACTATATTCTTAGATTTGGCTACTATGACTGTTGATTTACCTAGGTTTAGGGTCTCTATTGACTCTGGGTCTATTATTGTAGTTATTGCTTTTAAAACCTTATCTACATCCTCAGTTGGTTTTACTTCAGCTTCAACTACAATATTTACCATCTCTGATCTCACCAGCTACTCTAATAGCTTCTTCCTCTAGGTGTTCTAGTGTAGAAGTATTAACTATCATGTAGTTAGCTAATGCTATAACATTACCTACTCCTAGCTCTAGGTTGGAGTAGTCTCTTAGTTTAAACTCCTCTATACTCATAGTATCTCCTTTCCTAGCTCTCTCAATTATCCTCCTATACCTTAGTATTTGTGGAGAGTGTACTGCTACAATACATATTCTCCCAAGTCTTGATAGTGACTTAATCTCATCTAGACTCCTAACACCATCAACTATTAATCCATTACTTTCTAGCTTCTCTGCTTTCTCAACAACAATATCGGCTATAGCTGATGGCCCTCTAAGTATTCTAAGCTCTCTAGCTACCATCTCAATATTAATACTAGTTAATTCTAAGCCTCTCCTAATAGTCTCTTCTCTAACAATATCACCCATAACTATAATAGGGTATTTGAGCTCTCTAGCTAGTACTTGGGCTACAAAACTCTTACCACTACCAGGCATCCCAGTAACAGCTATCACAAGCATATTCCTCCCAATAATCTACAATATTAGAATTATAAGGTTTAAAAGCTTAAACATATTGATTTGCACGATTCAAAGATTATAATACGGGGTTATTACATAAACTCTTATAATATAAATAGGTAGATTATAGTCTGGTGACAAACCTTATGGTCAAGGTTAGAGTTAAGCTTGTATCCTGGGATGAAATAGTAGATTGGACGCGTAGATTAGCTAATATCATAGAGGAGTCTGGCTGGAGACCTGACGTTATAATAGCTGTAGCTAGAGGAGGATACGTACCGGCAAGACTACTATGTGACTTCCTCGACGTGACAGACTTAATAAGCATACAGAGCCAGCATTGGGTAGAAGCTGCTAGAATGGCTGAGAAGGCTATACTAAGATACCCATATAAAGTAGACTTAACAGAATTAAATGCACTACTAGTAGATGATATTGTTGATACAGGAGAGAGCCTAATACTAGCTAGAGACTACATAGTTAAAGAGTGGAGACCTAAAGAGCTTAGGATAGCTGCAATGCAGTGGATAAGCCCAGTAGCTAAGATTAAACCAGATTACTACCTAATAGAGGTTAAAGAGTGGGTATGGTTCCAGTACCCATGGACTAGGCTAGAAGACATAAGCCAGTTTATAACTAGAATATTTAGAGAAGATGAGAGAGTAAAAGGTAGAGAAGTTGAAGAAGAAGAGCTCAAACAATTATTCATAGAATGGTATGGAATACATCCACATGAAGTCAGAGAATACTGGGACCTAGCATTAAAGAAGCTAACAGCTAAACAAATACTAGTAAAGACCAGCAAAGGATACAAGCTAGGGAAATAAGTTAAAATTAAAGACTCCCGGTAAACCTAGAAATATTAGGAGCCGGGGTGGCCGAGCGGTTAAGGCGGCGGGCTCGAGACCCGTTGCCCCATTCGGGGCGCGCGGGTTCGAATCCCGCCCCCGGCGCTAATAGTATCTTCTGAGTAATTATCATTCCACTTACAATTTTTTCTAGGTAGAATGTTTTTAAGTTTCGCTAGTCTAAGTTTAAACCGGGAGTTTTATTTGAGCCAGGTTGAGTATGAGTTTTGCCGTGATGAGTATTTTGACTATATTGTCTACAGAGAACTCGCTAAGATAGAGGGTAATAGTGAGCTTAAGAGTATACTTGAGGAGTTCTCTGAACAAGAGAGGAAGCATTACGAGTTCTGGAAGAGTTTCTCTGGTGATTGTAGCGGGTATAGTAGGCTTAAGCTCTTCCTATTAATCCTCTCTAGGCGTATCCTCGGCCTCACATTTACTCTTAAACTTCTAGAGAGGCATGAGAGTAGAGTTATTGAGTCGTATAAGCTGTATCTTAACAGGCTTAATGGAGAGGCTAGGAGTAAACTTGAGGAGATTATCCGCGATGAGATTACACATGAGAAGTCATGGCTTGATGAGATGGCTGAGAAAGAGAGTATAGTGAAGTACCTAGGCTTCATAGCTCTAGGCCTTGCAGATGCTATAGTTGAGATAACAGGGACTCATGCCGGCTTTCTTGGAGCTACTGAAGTGACACTTGTAGCTGGAGTAGCTGGGCTCATTGTCGGCTTGTCAGCTGCAATATCTATGTCTGGAGCTGCTTACCTACAGGCTAAGCATGGTGGCTTAGAGGAGAAGCTTAGGCCTAATGTCTCAGCTCTCACAACTGGTATAGCGTACATTATTGCTGTTATTCTTCTAGCACTACCCTACTTCTTAACCAAGTCAATGATCATAGCGTTTACGACATCACTAATAGTAGCCCTAATACTAATAGCACTATTTACATTCTATGGGAGTATTGTGAGAGATAGAGACTTCAAGAAGGAGTTCATAGAGACTACACTAATACTACTAGCTACAGCTATAGCCTCATTCCTATTCGGGGTAATAATTGGAGAAATCACAGGGATAAGAGGACTAATAGGCTAATACTAACTCTCTATCTGAGAGTCATATGAATATTAGTTTTTTGAGTAGCTCAAGTTCTTTTAAGGCTTTCTCAGTTGTATCAAAGTATTCTAACTTGCCAGTTCTCATTACTCCTATTTTGTTTACATGTTTCAACGCTATTTTAAGTCTAGAGCCTGGTTCCACTACTACTATGGTTTTACCCTCCTCGTTTAATCTTCTAAGCATTCTATATATTTCCTCAGTTATTACTGGAGATACTCCTTCTGTAGGCTCATCTAAGATTATGAGTTTAGTTTCTATTAGTAGAGATCTGAGTATGCTAACTATTTTTCTCTCGCCCCCGCTTAGCTTGTCAGTAGGCCTGTTAAGGAGCTCTTCTATTCTCGGGTATATTTCTTTGATTCTATCAATTTCTATGATCTTTCTTCCAGCAGCTAATTGCATATTTTCTAATGTTGTTAGCCCATGGTATAGTCCCCCAGTGTCTGGTATGTAGAGTATTCCGAGCCTCGCTATTCTATGTGTTGGGAGCCTCGTTATGTCTATGCCTTCAAAGACTATTTTCCCCTCTTTCCATAGCTCTATGTTCATTATAGATTTTAGAAGTGAAGTCTTGCCTGCCCCATTACTCCCTACAATAGCTACCATATCTCCGCGTTCTACTTTAAAATTTATAGAGAAAAGTACTTGAATAGCCCCATAATACCCGTTTAAATTCTCTACTGAAAGCATTACTCGCCACCCAAGTATATTTCTTTCACAAGCTTATTCTCCCTGATATTCTCGGGCTTCCCATCAGCTATTATTCTACCTTTATCCATAACTATTATCCTATCGACTAGAGTGAATACAACGTCCATATCATGTTCTATAACTATTAGGTTTAACGACTTCTTAAGCTCTAAAAGCACCTTAACCATGTTAAACCTATCCTCAGCACCTAAACCTGCTACAGGCTCATCTAGTATGAGCATTTTAGGTTTTAAGAGTAGGGAAATGCCTAGCTCTACGAGTTTCTGTACCCCCAGAGGTACTTCGACTAAGCGTTTATCCAGATATCTCTTAATCCCTAAAATCTCAGCTACGCTCTCCACCTCACCTGTAGTACCCGCTCTTAAACCAGCTAAAGCAAGATTCTCTCTCACTTTCAAGACAGGGAAAAGGTTGACAACCTGGAAAGTCCTAATAAGGCCAAGTCTCGAGATCTTCTGAGGCGGGAGGCGGGTTATATCAATGCCGTCGAAGAATACTCTACCCCCATCAGGCTCTAATTTCTTAGTTATAACATTAACTAAGGTAGTCTTACCGGCACCGTTAGGCCCTATTATGGCTACAGTCTCTCCCTTGCTTATAGTGAAGGATACGTTATCTACGGCTACAAAACGTCCAAACCTCTTAGTTATATTCTCAACTCTTAAAATCTCCATCTCAGGTAAACCCCCAATTTAAACCTTCCAGCTAGGCTTTCGAGGAACCCTAGGAGTCCCCCTCTAAAGAATAATATCATCGCTATAAGGGCTGCGCCGAGTAGGAGCATCCAATATTCTGCAAACCTAGCTACAGTAGTGGTGAGAGAAACAAATATTATAGCTCCAACCAGGGGGCCCAGGAAGTAGCTTGAACCTCCTATCAGCGACATTACTAGGGGCTCGGCCCCAAAAGTCCAGTAAGCCACATCAGGGGTGACAACACTATAGAACACAGCATAGAGGGCGCCCGCTAAAGCAGAGACAACTCCTGAAATTGTTAAAGCTATCATCCTAAGCGTGAAAGTAGAATATCCAAGGAAGGGTAGCCTATCCTCGTTAGTTCCTAGGGCCCTGAGAAGAAGTCCATATCTAGACTTGTTTAACATGTAGAGGCCTAACATTATAGCGGCAAAGAATACTAATGTAAAATAATAGAAGACTGTGGGCGCTGACAAATCTACGAGAACGCCACGCTTAGGTATACCTACGAGACCGTCGCTCCCGCCAGTTAACCAGCGTAGCTTGATGAGAGCAGACCAGAATATCATGCTTAAAGCTAGTGTTAGAATAGCAAAGTATACTCTCCCATGCTTTAGAGTTAAAATACCAACAATTATTGACGTCAGTAAAGCTATGGGAATAGAGAAAAGCACGCCTACTAGGGGATCCCTATAAACGTTCAATGTAAATAAAGCTACAGAGTAAGCGCCAACTCCAAAGAAGAGCCCATGACCGAAGGATAGAAGCCCCGCATAGCCGAAGAGAATGTTATAACCCATAGCGAATATGCCGAAAATCATTATTAAAGTAGCTATATACATATAGAAACGGTGGCCAGTAAATGAGATAAGACCTAGGAGGCCTATGAGCAGGAGTAATGCGATGATGTTACCATCTATTAAAGCCCTTAAACGGCGAAGCATGTACATGTAGTGTCACCTTTCACCGAAGAGACCGTGAGGTCTAAATAGTAGTATGAGGGCTGCTATAATATATAATATTACTATGTCTAGCTCCGGCACTATTAAGACTAATATGCTCGAGAAAACTCCTACTAGTATGGCTACTATGTAAGCGCCAGTAATGCTACCAAGCCCGGCTATTACTACTATTATGAAAGCAGTAACTATTAGATAGTCGGCGAGCCCTGGGCCAACACTTATAAGGGGTACTGTAAGAGCCCCGCCGAGGCCTGCGAGTGCTGTCCCAGTAAAGAATACTAGAGTATAGATAAGCCTTGTGTTGATTCCTAAAGCTTCACTCATCACAGGATCCCGCCATACAGCTCTAGTTCTTAAACCTGTTATAGTATAATTCATGAATACTATTGTAGCTATAAATAGTAGGAGTCCTGTCACTACTATCAATGCCATATAGTAGTTTATGGTAATCCCACCTAAATTCACACCTCTACTAAGAGTTTCAGGTATGGATATATAGACCACACCTTTACCCCATATGAGCTTCTGAGCCTCATTAGCTATGAGGGCTACACCGAATGTAGCTAGAAGCTGGTATATGGTTTCAAGCTTATACACTCTCCTAATAATTGTGATCTCAACAATAGCGCCTAAAGCTCCCGTTATTATCATAGCTATTATGAGAGATACTATGAAATTACTTGTATAAGTGTAAAACGTATACATCAGATAAGATCCTGTAACATAGAAGGCTGCATGAGCAAAATTTATGACCCTAACAACGCCAAATATTAGGACCAAGCCTAGAGCTAGTATCCAATAGAGGGATCCTTTATAGAGACCAATAAGAGCCTGAACTAAAAAAGATGTTAAATCCACCGAGGAAAACACCTTCCCTAAGCTTACGTAAAGGGTGGATGCCTATAATAAAGCATTGCTGGTACAGCTTTTAAATCCTCTAAGAGGGGCACTTCAGCACCTTTATGAGTTATCCTTCCATAAGGCGTCTCATAGACTGCCTGGTGATCCTCAGGCCTTATCCATCTAACCCCAGCCGGGGTTAATATTACCAAGCCTTCTAAAGCTTTCACTACAGCATCTGGATCTAGAGATACAGCATTCTCTAAGGCAGCCTTTAACATGTAAATCGCCGAGTAAGTAGTCTCGGCAGAGTATGCTGGGAGCCTGCCCCATCTAGCTTTAAACCTGTCTACGAATTCCCTATTAATCTTAGTAGGCGGGTAGAGCCACATATACCTGGCACTAACCCATGTACCTAGCTCTGCAGTAGGATAGCCTGCCCCTAGAGCGTAAACTACATCCATGGAATAGCCGAGAGTCGAAATCACGGCCTTAAACTTTTTATAGCCTCCCATAGCTGTTAGCTGTCTCTGGAGAGTCACAAGCTCAATAGCCCAAATACTCGTATGTAAGGCTTCAGCATCTGATGCTAGCAAAGCGCTAATGAATGGAGTGAAATCCTCAGTTCCGAACTTGGGCCAATGTGCAGTTACAAACTCAACGTCAGGCCTGAGAGTCTTAAGGGTCTTAGTGAATAGTTCCCATGAAACTCTTCCAAACTCGTAGTCCCCGTTAATTCCAGCCCATTTTCTCACTGGCAAGTCTTTGGCTATATAGGCTGCTAGGATCCCATCTTGATATACTGGGACGCTTGACCTGAATATGAGCTTCTTACCCTCCTTAAATACCAGCTCTTCTGTGAGCCTGTGGGTAGCAGCGTGTGTAACAATTACTATCTTACCTAACTCATCGACTATGCCGCCAACTCTTAAAGCATTACCGCTAGAGTCTATGCCTACAATGAAATCAACATTCTCGACGTCGACGAGCTCTCTAGCCTGTTTCACCACGTCAGCCTGCTCGTCTCTGAATACGAGCTCAACCCTACTACCGAGGATGCCACCTCTAGCGTTGATCTCCTCTGTAGCTAGCCTAGCGCCCTGTTCTATAAACTCTCCATAAGTAGACCAGAGACCAGACCTTATTCCTAGAACTCCGATCTTAACAGTAGCTTTGGGTAATCTCCTCTCGACAACTCCAGGAGTTGTAACTGTTACTGTTCTAGTAATCTCTTGTACTTCAGAAGGTTTAGTAGCCCATCCGAGGACGGCTCCCACAACTAAGCCGGCGGCACCTGCACCAAGAATTTTAATGAAATCTCTCCTATCCACACTCATACCAGCCACCCTATTCATCCTAAATACATGGGGAGAGAGTTTATATAATTTATGAAACCTCACGTACACTTAACGTAGACGTTTTTATGTTTTATATCTTTCCATGCGAGTTGAGCTAGCAGAGATCTTCTAATGGATTCTACACTCTGTCATGAGTGCTATCCATAGGATGACCAAAACCTATATGGATGCTGAGGCGGTATGAGCTCATTTCCCGGATTCTTCTCCATTTTATCAGGTATGCAGAGTTTAATCATCGCCTATCTATGTTGATCATATTTAAGGCTTAAATACCTCTAATTATAATTATTCTAGGTGTACTGTATAGGTGGGTAGTTTGTGTTCTCTTTAATTATTTGGCCTTACGACTTTTGGGGTGAGGCTTTAGTCACAGTATTCTTATCAATCTATGTCCTCCTTATTATCTTCTCTACTCTTATAGTATACTTGTTCCTAGTTTCCCGTGGTTTTAGTGATAATGTTGCTAGGTATTATAATAGGAAGATTATTCATATGTTTGCTGGTGGTGTTGTAGCTACTCTTACACCCTTCATCTATACTTCTCCACTATTCCCACTCATAGCATCGCTACTCTTAGCTATACTCCTAACTACTGCTAGGAGGTTTAAGCCTATGTACTGGTTCCAGTCTAGAGATAACTTCTACGAGGTCAACTTCGTATTAGCATGGGGTATAAGTGTATTCATACTATGGCATATACTCTATGACCCCTTTAAAGCAGTCCTACCAGCAATATTTATATCATATGGTGATGCTATAACAGGTATTGTTAGGAATACATTATTTAGACGTAGAACTAAACACTGGATAGGTAATATAGCTATGGGCCTAATATGCATACCAATAGGCTTAATATACGCAGGTATAACAGGGCTAATTGCAGCCGTAGTAGCTACAATAGTAGAGAGGTTTGAATATGG
>JAUQQR010000023.1 GCA_030549835.1 Thermoproteota archaeon | reverse complement strand
GAAACTCCCTAAAGGGAATAGAAAGGATGAAAGCAACAGTGTCAGCGCAGTGATAGCAAAATTAAGACCTGAAACTCCCTAAAGGGAATAGAAAGGAGGCTATGATTGGGGCTTATGTATTTTTCCGGGAGGTGGAAACTCCCTAAAGGGAATAGAAAGAATACATGTATCAATCCAAACTTTTTTCACAAATTTGTGAGAAACTCCCTAAAGGGAATAGAAAGTGGTAGATGTAATAGTATGTGTTGTGAGGTGTAGTATTAGAGGGGAAACTCCCTAAAGGGAATAGAAAGTAAAAGCATACATGAAACGTTCTAGGAGAGTTCTCTAAGGAAACTCCCTAAAGGGAATAGAAAGATAAGTTTTCAGAGGTAGCTTAAGCTCTCTATTAAACTCGGAAACTCCCTAAAGGGAATAGAAAGGAAGTCTAAGTAGCCATGGCGCGCCATATAGGCGTAAAAGTGAAACTCCCTAAAGGGAATAGAAAGTTAGTCGGCTCCCTCCTAGACACCGTTATTAGCCCTAGTTTCTTGAAACTCCCTAAAGGGAATAAAAAGGCTCACGTTTGCTAAGTGTATCAGACATAGCATTGTATCGCTGGAAACTCCCTAAAGGGAATAGAAAGTATTTTTCATTAATATGTTTAGCGAAATTAAGGGCATGCGAAACTCCCTAAAGGGAATAGAAAGAGTCTACAACAACCCATCGTCAGACAGGTTTCGAGGATGTGAAACTCCCTAAAGGGAATAGAAAGATAGCTCCTGCAATAGCTCATCATCCAAAACACTGGTAACGCGTGAAACTCCCTAAAGGGAATAAAAAGAGCTGAAGTCCTGCCAGTTGAACGCTTTTGGATAGATGATCGAAACTCCCTAAAGGGAATAGAAAGATTGTAACGTTTGATAATGTATAATATGTGTTATTGTTTGTATCTATAGAAACTCCCTAAAGGGAATAGAAAGGGTCTTGAGGTTATAGACAAAGTAGACCTGACAAGCCCCAGAAACTCCCTAAAGGGAATAGAAAGTTCTATTATGTTCTCTAGCGGTAAATCTTTCTTGGTCCGAAACTCCCTAAAGGGAATAGAAAGAATCTGCGCTTGTATTTGATATTTCTAGATATTGCGAAACTCCCTAAAGGGAATAGAAAGTGAAGAACGGGCACGTGCTAGTGTTAAAACTTCTTAAGGGGAATTGAAGAATATAGGTATCTGTGTATGTAGCCGCAGGCTTTGCACTTTACTACTCTATAGGAGAATCTTCTGCTCTGACTTCTAAATCTTATAGTTGCAGTAACGCCAGGTATGAGGGGGAGGTTGCAGTTTTTGCATATGCTCCTTTTAAGCTCTCTAGGTATTCTGACTCTAGTTCTGGTAGCCATAGCTTTCATATAGTTGCATAGCATGCGGGCTCTTTCATAGTTTCCTTTTCTAGCTTCTGCTAGTGCTAGGTTGAATATTATGTTGTATCTCTGCCTAACTATATCGATGTATATCTTCTTACGTTTGCTCTGTTGCTGGCTCTTCTTCAATTCTTTTCAGCTGCCTTAAGTACATATCTACTATCTCATCCTCAGTTGTTGCATCTTCAGGTCTTTTATCATCTCTCCACCTAATGAACCTAGGGAATCTTATAGATATGCCTACACCTTCTCTTACTCTATCTAAGCCGCATGAGTGTACTGGTGATAGTGTAAGTTCAGCTCCTAGAACCTCGGCTACATAGACAGGCTCTATCCAGACATCTGGCTTCATTCTAGAATCTACTCTTGGATGTTTATGCTTTAATATGTGTGGTTTAAGTATTTCATTCATCTTGTCAAGCTCCTCGTCTGTGAAGCCTGTAGCCATTTTACATACAGTCTTAAAGGTATCAGTCTTAGGATCATATGCTGCCATTAGGAGGCTGCTGAGCTTTCCTCCCCTCTTGCCTTTCCCATAGAATGCGCCTACTACGACTAGATCAACTGTATCTATCATTTCACTCCTATAATCTCTCTTATACTTAATCCATAGCCATCCCCTGACGCCTGCAGTGTATATGCTATCTTCATGTATAGCTTTAACCATGACTCCCTCAGCTCCCTCAGATATAGCTTCTAAGAAGAATTTATTGAGCTCATCTGGGTTTGATACTTTAATGTAATCTGCTATTGTCCAATTCTCTGTTCTAATAACAGTCTCTTCTAGAACTCTCCTCCTCTCAGGTAGGAGTTTAACTGTTAGATCTAACCCATCCTTATATAGTATATCGAATAGGTATACTTTAACTGGTATTTCTTTAACCATCTTCTCAATCTCATACTTCCTCTTCCTATGCATAAGCTCCTGGAATGGTCTTAGCTCTCCAGTATCTGGGTCATAGGCTACTATCTCACCTTCAACTATAGCTTCCTCTGCTTTAAGATAGCTCCTAGCTAAATCTACTACGTCTGGGTACCTGAATGTTATATTCTCTAGTCTCCTAGAGAATATTGTAATCTTATCCCCCTCTTTATGTATCTGGGCTCTCTCACCATCATACTTATACTCTACTATTGCACTACCACCAACCTTATTTATAATCTCACTTGCTTCTTTACCTCTCTCAGCTAGCATAGGCCTTATCGGTATTCCAACCTTAGGTGTTATCTTATAGAGTGCCTCAATACCCTCACTTGATAGTATCTTAGCTATCATTCCTAGATCAGATCTTAGATTATATGCTCTCTCAACTATTGGTCTAGCCTGAGCTCCACCACCATATGCTATAGAGAGTGCATCAAGTATAGTGGCGTCCCCGACACCAACTCTAAGCCTACCCTCTATTAGTCTTACGAGATACTTAGCCTCAATCGGCTCAGCATCTGCTAAGAGACCAGCTGTAAGCTTAATCTTAATATCTCTACTCCCCTCACCCTCAGCATAAGCTATCCTGAGAAGTGTATCGTAAACCCTAGATACTGCTAGCCTCCTACGCGTTTCAGCCATAAAGCTAGCTAATCCTACAGGTCCCTTACCGCGAGCTTGCCTACATAGCCTCTCAGCAACTTCTCCTAGGTCACCTATAGCCTTAAACGTTTTATAGACAGAGTCTTCGCTAACCCTATAAGCTAAGCTAATAGCTTTAACTAGATACTTCTCTCCAACACCAAGCTCAGGAATACTCTTCCAGTCTGGGCCTAGCTTCCCCTGTATAAGGTATATAGTCTTATCTATAACATCAGCTGGGCTATCCTTAAATAATTTAACTAGTACTAGTGTAAGCTGAGTTCTAGCACTAATCCTCTCCATAGCTTGGAATGTCTCAGCAACTACCTTAAAATCTAGATCTCGCATAGACATTTAAATCCCAATTTATAATACTATAGTTTTAGCTTTAAAACCGTAACACTACCATTTAAACCAAACCACTACACTATAATAGAATACATAAAATCCCTCAGAGAACATAATCTATAAGGCAATGAGGAATTCTAAAGAACTACTGAAGGCTAACATAAGTTAAGCCTAATGAAGTTGGGTGCAAACGCTGAGCTTTAGATAGGCATTTAGGTCTCAGAATCTAATTAAATTACGGGATGATATGGCCGACATAGGCGGAGGCCTCTCGAGGCCTTTGATGAGGGGTCAATGAGTTGACCATAGCTCTACGTAAGAACTCCTCTAATAAGGGATCTTGTGGGACTCCGCTAGAGTATGATATTGGGTTAATGGAGCATTTAGATAACACTACTGAGCCAGCTTGTAAGATAGTTAGGGGTCTAGTTAAGCCTTCTTCTAGGATGTACATTAGAGTTAATACGTTGAAAGTTAATGTAGACTACTACCTTAAATTATTGAGTAGTTTTGGATTAGAATTCTATAGAGATGAGGAGATACCTGAAGCTCTATGGGCTCCTATAGAGGGGCCTTTCAAGATCGATATATATGATAAGATTGTTTTAGCTGATAAGAGAGCGTCAGAGTCTGTCATGCTTGGTAGTAATCTCTACGCTCCAGGAGTATTATATAGTGATAATATTAGTCCTGGAGATACAGTCACAGTATACTCTCCAAACGGTGTACCTGTAGGGTCCGGGGTTGCAGTAGTGAGCTCTAGTGAAGCATTAAAGACTCGTAGAGGGCTTTTTATTAAGATTACTAACTCCCAATACAAGGCTCCAATAATATCAGAACTACCAGGCTATAATAGCCTAGTCTATGGTCAGAGTATAACTTCAATGTATGTTGCTAAGATACTAGACCCTAAGCCTGGAGAATTAATTATTGATATGACAGCAGCACCTGGAGGTAAAGTTAGCCATATAGCACAGCTTGTAGGACCAAAGAGTACTATTATAGCTATTGATAGGAGATCTAAGGTAGAGAAGCTTAAGGAGACACTAGGTAAGCTAGGCTTAGACTTTGTCAAGGTAATAGCTGGAGATTCAAGGTATGCAAGCACACTACTAGGAAGCTTATCCGGCCATGTAGATGCTGTAATAATAGATCCACCATGTACAGATCTAGGTGTTATACCTAAGATATATGATAAAAAGACACTAAGAGACTCTATAGTAATGTCAGAGTACCAGAGGCAGTTTATTAGAGAAGCATATAAGATACTAAAGCCTGGAGGTAGACTAGTGTACTCAACATGCACACTAACATTAATAGAGAATGAGAAGATAGTTGAGTATGCATTAAGCATAGGATTTAAGCTAGAAGACCCAGAGTATAAGCCTAGGAGAGGATTAAAGACAAGCTACGGGTATAGATTCTACCCACACATACACGATACACCAGGATTCTACGTGAGCCTACTACTAGTAAAGTGAAGAGAGGTCCTCCAGCCGCCACTACATCATCACTCAGCTTACAATAACTCAGTCATCCTATTAAGATTTATTATCTAGTAGCAGATTTATAAGTATTATATATCAGTTACATCTAGGTGTTTAACTTGATTATTGTTAAGTCTCGTAATGGCGGATTCCTCAAGGTTGATGGGTTTAGGATTAGGGTTTTTGAGAAGTTAAGCCTCCCTCCTATCGATTTAAGGCTTAAGGCTATTAGAGAAGCTGGCTGGAATACTTTCCTCTTGAAGGCTGATGATGTATTCCTAGATATGCTTACTGATAGTGGTGTTAATGCTATGAGTGATAAGCAGATCTCAGCTATGCTATCTGCTCAAGACGCATATGCTGGTAGTAGGTCGTATTATGAGCTTTGCAAGTATTATAGAGGAGCTTATGGGTTTTAAGTATGTTATACCAGTTCATCAAGGTAGAGCTGCTGAGCATATCATATCTAAGGTTCTCGTTAAGCAAGGTAGTATTGTACCTATGAATTACCATTTCACAACAACTAAAGCCCATATAGAGCTTGCTGGTGGCGAGATAGTAGAGATACCAGTTAAGGAGGCCCTAGATAGGAGGAGTATGTACCCATTTAAAGGTAATATTGATATTGAGAAGCTTGAAGATATTCTTAGAAGGTCTAGTGGTAGAGTTGCATTTGTTAGGATAGAAGCTGTAGCTAATCTCCTCGGAGGGCAGCCTGTATCTATGAGGAATATTAGGGAGGTGAGAGAGCTCTGCGATAAATATAATGTCCCACTCATACTAGACGCTAGTATGATAGACTGGAACGTATACTATATAAAGGAGAGAGAGCCAGGTTACGGGTCTAAAAGCTTAGCTAGCATACTTAAAGAGTTCGTGAGCCACGCTGATTTACTATATATGAGTGCCAGGAAAGCGCCATCAGTTAGGGGAGGGCTAATAGCAACCAGTAATAGGGAGCTCTACGAGAGATTAATTGTCCATATACCAGTATATGAGGGATTCTTAACATATGGGGGCATGAGTATTAAAGAGGTTGCAGCAATGGCCGTAGGACTAAGAGAAATGATTGACGAGAGTCTTATAGGGTCAGAGCTAGAGTTAATAAATTATACTGTTAGAGAGCTCGATAAAAGAGGAATACCAGTAATACTACCACCAGGAGGCTTAGGAGTCCACATTGACGCAGTAGAATTCTTACCCCACGTTAAGAGAAGCGAATACCCTGCAGGATCACTGGCAGCAGCAATCTACATAGCATCAGGTATTAGATCAATGGAGAGAGGAGCACTATCAATGGATAGAGGTAAAGATGGGAGAGAGATATACCCAGACCTAGAGCTAGTAAGAATAGCATTCCCGAGAAGAACATACCTGAAATCACATTCAGATTACTTAATAGATAGAGTAACATGGCTATACGAGAACAGAGAAGTAATAAAGGGACTACAGTGGGTACATGAACCACCAATTCTGAGATTCTTCCTAGGAAGACTAAGAGACATAGATAACTGGGGTGAAAAACTAGCAGATATATATAAAAGAAAGAGCTCGGAGAATACTAGATACTAGTCACAGTTTCTCAGCAGACGGTTATTCATAGGCTTTCACGTACCCAGCCTCTTAACCATCTGCTTCTCAATAGACTTCTCAAAGCCTCTCACTGTAGAGGCTCCCATTTAGTCGTTTACATTCACTACACTAAAGATCTCGGAACCCTGAGGGCACCACCAACTATGTAAGTTCCCATAACTTATAAGCTCTAGGAGACAGCCCTCATATAAGCAAGGACTATGAGCAATCCCTTAAAACATAAAGAAGGAAACAGCTCAAATCATACTATAGAGACTTGTATTAGATTCGAGGTTAGGGATAGTAGTAGTCCTTTAGAATTGCTATTAAAGTTTTAATTCATCTTATAATAACTTAATCTTATTTTTGAATTCTCTACTTTTATTTATAGTTTAGAATTATTATTTATATATTTAAATTTAAGCTCTAGATTAATAACTACTAAGAGGGTGACTCTTAAAAATTGACTAAGGCAAATCCGAGTATTATAATTGTGCCTGTTAAAGATCGTATTCCCTTTAATCTAAAGAAAGTTTTGAAGCCTGTAGGTAAGCCTATTGTCCAGGTTGAGTGGTGTAAGGGTTGTGGTTTTTGTATTGAGTTTTGTCCTATTGGTGTCTTAGAGTTCTCTGATTCTGTTAATGCTTGGGGTTACCAGTATCCGAGGGTTAAGGTTGGTATGGAGGATTCTTGCGTTAATTGTGGTATGTGTGAGCGTGTGTGTCCAGAGCTTGCTATACATGTAGTTGAAGAGTCCTCACAGAGTTATAAGGTGGAGTGGATTGGCTGAGAGGATTAGCTTATTAGAGGCTGTTGAGAAGAAGGAGGCTCTACTTGAGCCTGGAGTTTACTTTATGCAGGGTAATATTGCTAGTGTTGAGGCAGCACTAATAGCTGGGTGTAGATTCTATGCTGGCTACCCTATAACTCCAAGTAATGAGATAGCAGAGCATATGTCTAGGAGGCTACCGCAGGTAGGTGGAGTTTTCATACAGTTTGAGGATGAAATAGCTAGTATTATGGCATTAATAGGTGCAGCTTATGGAGGCGTCAAATCTATGACTGCAACTTCTGGACCCGGATTCTCACTAATGCAGGAAGGCATAGGATGCGCGTTTATGATTGAAGCCCCAATTGTTATAGTTGATGTCCAGAGAGGTGGACCATCAACAGGTTTACCAACACTAGTAGGCCAAGGTGATATAATGCAGGCTAAGTGGGGAAGTCATGGAGACTATGAGATTGTAGCATACTTACCAAGCAGTGTTCAGGAGATGTTTGACTTAACAATTGAGGCATTTAATGCAGCATGGGAGTATAGAGTTCCAGTCATAGTATTAACAGATCAACGTGTAGGGCAGATGATAGAGAAGATAGAAGTTCCACCATATGAGGAGATAAAAATAGTAGTTAGGAGAAAGCCAGAGGTTCCACCTGAAGAATATCTGCCATTTGATAGCAGATACCTAGTCCCGCCTATGGCTGCAGCAGGTGAAGGATATAGATTCCACGTAACTTGTCTAACTCATGATGATAGAGGATACCCAACTACTAGTCATAATATCTCAAGAAAGTTAGTTTCAAGACTAGTAGCTAAGATTAGAGAAAACGAGAAAGTAATTGGTAGATATGAGAGTTACCTAGCTGACGATGCAGAGCTCATAATAATAGCTTACGGTATAACCTCGAGAGCTGCTAGGAGAGCCGTTAAAGAGGCTAGAAGAGAAGGCTTAAAAGTAGGCTTATTTAGACCTATAACTGCATGGCCATTCCCCTACTGGGGCCTAAAAGAGCATGTAGATAGAGGTGCTGAGCTCTTAGTAGTTGAGATTAACATGGGGCAAATAGTTAGAGTTATTAGGGAATACTATAACAATATTACTAAAATACACTTTATGCCATGGGCTCCTGGAGAGGTCCCAAGACCCTCAGATATTTTACTAAAAATAAAGGAGGTGTACCCTAGGTGAGTAGTCTAAGAGTAACGACTATTAGATCTGAGGAGGTTAAGAAGCTACTTAGACTTGAGAGATTCCCACATATATGGTGCCCTGGCTGTGGTATAGGAACAGTTGTTAAATGCTATGCTGAAGCAGTCCTTAAGTCGGGTATCCCTGAGGAGAAACATGTAGTAATTTCTGGTATAGGTTGTGCTGCGAGAGCTCCAGGATACCTTAAACTAGACGGTCTCCACGTACTACATGGTAGGCCTATACCTGTAGCTGTAGGGTTGAAGAGTGTTAAGCCAGACTTAGAAGTTACAGTGATTAGTGGTGATGGGGACATACTCACTATAGGCGGGAACCACTTCATACATGCAATAAGGAGAAATGATGATATAAATGTTATATTAATCAATAACTTCATATACGGTATGACTGGAGGCCAGTATGGAGCTACAACACCACTAGGAGCTATAACTACAACTTCACCCTATGGATTCATAGAGGGATCATTTAACGTCCCATACCTAGCTGCAGCTCTTGGGGCCAATTTCGTAGCTAGATGGACACCATTACATACGAAAGAGCTTGTAGATGCTATATTGAAGATGTTTAAGGTTGATGGATTCGCGATAGTAGAAATAGTATCACCATGCCTAATATATGGTGAAATGAATAATCTCCCACCTCTTGAAATGTTGAAGCTACTAAAAGAGAGAGTAGTGATAGACCATGAAGCAGACTTATCAAAGATTGATATTGACCTTAGAGATCCCAAGAAGCCTATAGTGGTTGGGAACTTTGTTAATAGAGTAAAGCCATCATATCAGACTAGGTACATGGAGATTATTAAGAAGGCTAGAGGTGGTAAGTAATGAAGATTCCTCAAGGTGAGGTAAGGCTAAGACTCATCGGGGCTGGAGGACACGGGATACTCCTACTGGGTAATATTATTGGTAGTGCTGCAGCTCAATTTGCTGGGATAGAGGCTACTATGGTTATAGCGTATAGCCCAGCTCAGAGAGGTGGATGGAGTAGAGCTGATGTAATAGTATCGAGGGAGCCCATAGACTTCCCAATATTTGATAATCCAGATGTACTAGTTGCTACTACACAGGAGACATATGATTTAGAGTATATGAATGTAGTTAGCGGTGGCCTCATAATATATGAGAAGGATACAGTAACTCCTAAGCCTAGAGAGGATGTAACTCAGCTAGGAGTTGAAGCATTTAAGACAGCTATTAATCTAGGGTTTAGAATGTCTGCAAACATGGTCCTACTAGGCTTCCTCAATGGTACACTAGGACTTCTACCAGAAGATGCTATGATGTCAGCCATCAAAGCTAGGGTTAAGAGGAGAGTAGATGTAAATCTTAAAGCATACATGGAGGGAGTTAACTTAGCCAAGGGTGTCAAGTTATGAGTACAATTGGGGGTCACATTGGTATGCATAAGATAGAGGAGAGTGAAGGACAAGACACTATACTAATCATAGGAGGAGGTATTGCTGGAATAAGAGCTGCTCTAGACGCAGCATCAGCTGGGGCAAGGGTTATACTAGTTGAGAAAAGCCCAGCTATTGGGGGAATTATGGCTTTCCTCGATAAGACATTCCCTACACTTGACTGCTCTATATGTATTGAGGCTCCACTAATAGGAGAGACTATCAGGCATCCTAATATTGAGGTTATAACATTAGCTGATGTTATAGACGTTAAGGGAGAGCCGGGGAACTTTGAGGTTACGATTTTACAGAAGCCTAGATATGTTACAAGTGATTGTACAAAGTGTGGTAAATGTGAAGAAGTATGCCCTGTAGCTGTCCCCAACCCTATAGATGGTACAAGTATTAGGAAAGCTATATACCTACCATATCCTCAAGCAGAGCCCGGATGGTATGTTATAGATATAGAGCATTGTCTCAATAAGCCTCCAGGATACGTGCCTTGCGATAGGTGTAAAATTGTATGTGACCGTAATGCTATAGACTTCACGATGACCCCTAAGATTATTAAGAAGAAGGTAGCGTCAATAATCCTAGCTACAGGTTATAAGCTTGCAGACGCTAGAAAGTTTAAAGAATATGGTTATGGATTATACCCAGACGTTCTTACAAGCCTAGAGTTTGATAGATTACTAAATGCCTCAGGACCTACAAACGGGGAAGTCTTAAAGCCTAGTAACGGAGAGCATGTCGAGAGTATACTATTTGCTTCATGTGCTGGTAGTAGAGATAAGAGATACTACGAGTACTGCTCTAGATTCTGCTGTATGTATATACTAAAGCATGCTCTACAAGCAAAAGCTCATGGAGTAAAAGAAGTTGTAGCATTATTCATGGATATTAGAGCATTCGGTAAAGGATTCGAGAGTTTTCTTAAAAGAGCTCTAGATGAGGGCGTAGAGGTTGTTAGAGGTAAGCTAGCTAAAGTAAAATATAGTAATGGTAAGCTAGTAGCAGTATATGAAGATACAGTAAAAGGTAAGGTTATCGAGAGACTCTTCGACATGATAGTAATAGCTCCACCAGCAGAACCTCCTGAAGGAAACTTAAATACTGCAAAAATTTTTGGAATAGGTACTGATAAATACGGATTCTTTAGGCCACGGAAGCCTTGGAGCCCTATTGAGACTACTAGACCCGGAGTATATATGTGTGGATCGGCTGCAGGCCCTAAGGATATATCAGACTCCGTACAAGAGGCTGGAGCTGCTGCAGCCTTAGCTTTAACTCATGTGAAGAGTTTTAGGATACCAAAGGAGGAGTATGAGGATGTTATAAGAGATATAGAGAAGCCTAGAGTAGCATTCTTTGTATGCCACTGTGGAACTAATATTGCTGGTGTTATAGATGTTATAGATGTTAGAGAGTATGCTAAAAATATACCAGATGTTGTACACTCTGAGAACTTAATGTTTGCCTGCTCAGCAGCAAGTGTAGATTACATTGCTAAGGTTATTAGAGAGAAGAATGCTAATAGGCTTGTTGTAGCAGCATGTAGCCCAGCAACACACCTAGGAGTATTCATGACAGCTGCTAGGAAAGCTGGACTCAACCCATACTTAGTTGAGATGGCTAATATTAGAAATTTAGACTCATGGGTTCACGCTAAGTATCCTAGAGAGGCTACAGAGAAGGCTAAAGACTTCGTTAGGAGCGCCATAGCTAGGGCTAGGAGGCTTAAACCACTCAAACCACACATATTCCCCGTGACTAGGAGAGTTCTAGTTGTAGGTGGTGGAGTAGCAGGTATGAAGGCTGCATCAACAGTAGCAAAAGCTGGGATAGAAGCAGTCCTAGTTGAGAAGAATGATAGCTTAGGAGGCACCCTTAGAGAACTATACAAGCTAGCCCCAGAAGGTTACCTAGCAGAGGAGGTTATAAGAGAAGCTATAGAAGAGGTAAAATCTAGTGGAGTTAAAGTATATCTAAACACTACTGTTAAGAATGTTGAGGGATTTGCTGGAAACTTCAAAGTAGAGCTTAGTAATGGAGAAGTCCTAGATGTAGGAGCCATAATTATAGCTACCGGGTCTAATATACATATACCAGAGCATCTAGGCTACGGTAAGAAGCCTAACATGTATACTTTACTAGATGTTGAGAAGCTGAGATACGAGATTAATGGTAACAACATAGTATTCATATCATGTGTTGGATCTAGGAATGATAAGAGAGGATGTAGTAGGTACTGCTGCTCTACAATGCTACACCAAGCTTTAGAGCTTAAGAGGAGAGGCAAGAATGTTATAGTAGTATATAAGGATATAAGGACATATACTCCTGAAGCTGAAGCCCTCTATAGAGAGGCTGCAAGTGAGGGAGTACTATTCCTTAAAGTTAATAGCTTAAAGCCTATAGAGGAGAGTGTAATATTCGAAGATGGGAAGGTCATAGTTAGAGAAGAGCTCCTAGGAGCTGACGTAGAGGTTCCAGCAGATGCTATAGTATTAGCTACAGCTTTAGAGCCTAACCCGCTAATAGACGAGCTCATAGTCCAATTAAAGATACCTAAAGATCCTGAAGGCTTCCTATTCGAGGCTCACCCTAAGCTAGGCCCAGTAGAGACTCCAGTTAAAGGAGTATTCATAGCTGGTACCGCTCAAGGCCCTAAGGATGTTAAGGAGGCTATAGCTCAAGGCCTAGCTACAGCTGCTAAGGCTATAGCTCTACTAAGCAAAGGCTATATTGAGAAGGAGCCTTTAGTAGCAGTTATTGACCAGACAAAGTGCTTAAAGTGTGGACTATGTGCTAGAGTATGTACATATGGAGCTATTAAGGGAGAAGTTAAGAAGTACTTCGAAGTCATACCAGCACTCTGTGAAGGTTGCGGGAGCTGTATTGCAGAGTGTCCAGTAGGAGCTATAACAATGCCAGGCTATGGTGAAGAAGAGATTCTAGCTCAAATAGAGGAGATCCTAAGAGAGTCTCCTGAGGAGAAGCCTATAGCTTTCACATGCTTCTGGTGTTCATATGCAGCGGCAGATAATGCTGGAATATTTAAAGTTCAATATGCGGTATCTCCTAGGGTAATAAGGCTACCATGCTCTAGTAGGGTAAGCTGGAGACTTGTTAAGAAAGCTTTCGAGCTAGGAGCTCCAGCTGTAGCTGTAACAGGCTGTAGACTACAAGACTGCCACTACCAGTACGCCAATAAACATACTGTTAGAAGGTTTGAGCACTGGAAGAAGAGGCTTGAAAGCCTAGGTGTTAGATCTGAGAGATTCATACTAAGACTCTTTGGAGCCCCAGATGTACCAGAGTTTGTTAAGACTATGAATGAGCTAGAAGAGATTAAGAATAAGGTTTCAAGAGAGGAGATTGAAGAGACTATGAGGAGATTGAGAGAGGTGAAGTAGGGGTGGCTAGGTTAAGAATAGACTTTGACCTACGTAGTAAGCTACTAAGAGCTAGTGGGGGTACAATTAACCTATGCTATCAGTGTGGCTCCTGCACGGCATCATGCCTTATATCTCCAGGACTCCCTGTAAGGACTATTATGAGGAAGGCTCAGATAGGAGTACTAGATGATGGTAGCTCGTGGAAATGCCTCTCATGTAGGTACTGTGAAGTAACATGCCCTAGAGGGGTCAGAATAAGTGATGTTATTAGAGGTTATAGAATAATGCTATATGAGAATAAGAGTGTACCCGAGAGGCTAGTTGAGTGTCTTTGGAAGATATACGACTATGGTAATCCACTAGGAGCTCCTAGGAGAGAGAGGTTAGTTTGGGCTAAAGGACTAGAAGTATTTAGTAGTGGTGAAGCAGCTATATACTCTTGCTGTATGAATGCCTATGATAAGAGACTACAATACGCTGCTAAAAGCCTAGTAGAGGTCCTATTAAAAGCTGGCATCAAAGTATCAGTACTTGAAGGAGAGAACTGTTGTGGTGACATAGTGTATAATACTGGTGAAGAGTACTATTTAGAGGAGCTAGCTCAGAGTAATATATCTGTGTTAGAGAAGCTTAAGCCAACAGTGATATTAACATTATCACCGCATTGCTATAATATGCTAAAGAATATATACCCAAGGTATGGAGCTAAGCCTCCAGCACCAGTACTACACTATACACAGTATATAGCAGAGCTCATAACATCAGGTAGGATTAAGCCTGGAAACCTTAACGCTAAAGTAACATACCATGACCCATGCTATCTAGGGAGATGGAGTAATATCTATGAAGAGCCCAGGACTATAATACAGCATATTAATGGAGTTAAGTTTGTAGAGATGGAGCATAATAGAGAGAATAGTCTATGCTGTGGTGGAGGAGGTGGAGCTTTCTGGATGGAGAACATGGAGAGTAGGAAGGTAACTAGAGAGAGACTCACTGAAGCTAAGAATACAGAGGCTGAACTCATGTCTACAGCATGCCCATACTGTATAAGGATGTTTGAAGACGAGCTCAAGATTGTAAGGTATTCTATTAGAGTCGTTGATGTAGTAGAGATTCTTAGAGAAAGCTTAAGGTAAATAGCTATGGTGCTCGCTGAGAGGTCTATATGGGTCTTCATAGAGCAAGAGTATGGTGTAATAGAGGAGTCCTCCCTAGAAGTATTATCTAAAGCTAGAGAGATTACTGATAAGAGTGGCGGGTTAGTAACCGGGATACTACTAGGCTGGAATATTAGAGATAAGGCTAGAGAGCTTGGGAGATATGGAGCACATAAGGTAATAGTAGTAGAAGATAAGATACTCGAGACATATCTAAGCGAGCCATATGCAGATATAGTAGGTTGGCTTATAGAGGAGCGTAAGCCAGACTATTTCCTAGCAAGTGCTACTAGAAATGGTAGAGATCTAGCGGGGAGACTAGCAGTAAGATTTAAGACTGGACTACAAGCACACGTAATAGAACTTGATATTAATGAAGATGGCTTACTAGTAGGCCATGTTCCAGGCTTTGGCGGTAATATCGTTGCTGTTGTTAAGAATATTAAAGGTAAACCTCAAATGGCTACTGTAGCAATAGGAGTATTTACACCTAAGAAGTTATGGAGCGAGGCTGAGGTTGAAGTTGTCGATTATAAAGTAGAAGTAGAGAGGCTTAATATGAGGATTATAGAGAGAGTTAAGAGAGAAGTAGTAGATATATCTAAGTCTAAGAGAGTAGTAGTAGCAGGGATGGGTACTGGGGGTGATTTAGAGCTAGTTAGGAAGCTATCAGAAACTATAGCAGCAGATATTGGTGTTACAAGACCACTAGCAGATATAGGAGTAGCTCCTAGAGACATACAGATAGGGTCTACGGGAGTATCTCTCAATGCCGACCTAGCTATAATAGTAGGAGCTAGTGGAGCCCCACACTTCGTCTCAGGTATAAGGAATGTTAAGACGGTAATATCTATTAATAAGGATCCAGAAGCTCCAATAAAAGAATTCTCAGATTACTATATTATCGGAGACCTTTTCGAAATACTACCTAGGCTTATAGAGAAGCTTAAGAGGTGATATTATGCCTCTAAGGAATATTATTGTTACACTAAAGATAACTCCTAAACCTGAAGAGATTAGATTCGACCCAGTAACTAAGACAATTGATAGGGCAAAAGCTACGAATGAGATTAATCCAGCTGATAAGAATGCTCTTGAAATGGCATTACAGTTAAGAGAGAAGTATGGCGGTAGAGTTATAACAGTATCTATGGGCCCACCGGTATGGGAGCCTTTAATTAAGCTAGCTGTAGCTATGGGAGCTGATGATGCTATACTTATAAGTGATAGAGCTCTAGCAGGCTCAGATACTCTACCAACAAGCTTAACACTAGCTAGAGCAATAGCTAAAATAGGGGACTATGATATTATACTATCTGGAGAAGAGAGTAGTGATGGAGGCACTGGTCAGGTACCCCCAGGTATTGGAGAATGGCTCAGAATACCACATGTAACATACGTCTCAGCAATAGAGATTATAGAGGAGGGGAGAGCTAGAATTAAGAGAACAATAAAAGGAGGGTATGAGATATTAGAGGTTAAAATGCCATTCATAGCATCAGTAGAACTAGGATGTAATACGCCGAGATTCCCAGATTTCAGAAGGAAGAGATGGGCTGAGAGAGAGTTTAAACTAAAAGTATGGACTATAGCAGACTTAGAACTAGCACCTGAAGAAGTGGGATTTAAGGGCTCAGCAACTACAGTAGTTGAGCTAAGAGAGCTTAAACCTCCAGAGAGGCTTAAGAGAGTAATATCTGGAGATCCCGATAAGCTAGCTGAAGAACTAGCAGAGATTATAAGAAGCATTATCAAGTAATAGTAAATTCAACTACTATAGTAGACTAGAGCTGTCCTACCATCTACTACTATCTTATCACCACCTCTAATAATATACTCTACGTCTCTACTCGAGGCTAAGAGTAGTGTCCATACACCACTAGGCACTTTAAATAATACCTTATCACTACCACCATTCAATATCACTAGTAGCTTCTCACCTTTAACCTTATCAGTTAATATATAAGCTATACAGTTTACCCCAATACTCCAACTATTATCATCTAGCTTCTCACCCCTACAGTTAAGCCATAGAATATCATCTCCCCCCAGGTACAGGCTCCTCTTAAGCATAGGTATTACTCTACGCTTCCTTACAGCTTCTTTAAAGAACTCTAAAAAGCTCCTCCTTCTACCATCTAGGTCCCAGTTGAACCATGAGATTTCATTGTCTTGGCAGAATGCATTATTATTTCCTCTCTGTGTCCTACCTATCTCATCACCTCCTAGTATCATAGGTGTACCTATACTTACAAGTAGTGTTATTACTAGGTTCCTCTTCTGCCTCTCTCTACAAGCTAGTATACGCTCGTCCTCTGTCTCACCTTCTACACCACAATTCCAGCTATAGTTCTCCCACTCTCCATCTTCATTGTTTAAGCTATTAGCCTCATTATGCTTAGTATTATAGCTTACTAAGTCTTCTAGCGTGAAGCCATCATGTGAGGTGATATAGTTTATAGATGAATACGGTCCCCTACTATTCCATAGGAATAAATCCGGGGATCCTGTAAGCCTTAATGCTAGCTCTTTATAAGGTATAAGCTCGCCGCGCCAGAATCTCCTTATAGTATTCCTATAGGCTGAGTTCCACTCAGAGTAAGGCTTAGGGAATAAGCCTAGCTGGTAGCCGTTAGGGCCTAAATCCCATGGTTCTACTATTAGCTTAACCTTAGATAGTATGGGGTCTCTAGCAATATACTCTACTAGTGTATCTCTAAAGCTCACATTATCTCCTACTCTACCTAGCACTGGTGCTAGGTCAAATCTAAAACCATCTATATGCATCTCTTGAACCCAGTATCTTAAAGCTTCTATAATCATCCAAGCTACCATTGGATGATTAGTATTCAAAGTATTCCCTGTACCAGTATAGTCTAAGTATAATTTAGGGTCTTTAGGATTCAACATATAGTACACTATATTATCTAACCCTCTAAAACTAATTGTCGGCCCTAGGTGGTCCCCCTCGCCAGTATGGTTAAATACTACATCGAGTATAACCTCGAAACCCTCATTATGGAGCTCATTAACCATCCTCTTAAACTCTAATACTTGCTCACCATTACATCCACTACTAGAGTATCTACACTCTACTGCTGTAAAAGTTACAGGATCATACCCCCAATAATTCCTTAAACCTTTATCAACTAGCTGCTTACGGTCTATGAATGCTTGTACTGGCATGAGCTCTATGGTAGTAACGCCTAGGTCTTTAAGGTAGCTTAGCATATTCTTAGAAGCTAGCCCGGCATACGTCCCCCTAATATTCTCCCCAATATCCATCCTAAGTCTTGTGAATCCCTTAACGTGAACCTCATATATAATAGTCTCCTCCCATGGAACCCTGAGATTTCCAACGTCCCAGTCATCATCCCAGTTGAAGTAAGGATTAACAACTACACTCTTAGGGATAAACTCATCATCAGGAGTATCACTTGGTACTAGGCCTAACTCTAAACTATCAACTCTATAGTCGAATAACGAGTTATCCCATGAGAGGGGTATAACTCCAGATACAGCTCTAGCAAAGGGATCTATGAGGATCTTACTACTATTAAATCTTAAACCATACTCCGGCTTATATGGACCGTAGACTCTATAGGCGTAGAGATCCCCAGGCTTAACACCAGATATGAATATATGCCATAACCCCTTACCATCAAATTTAGCACTATAAATCTCCCTAGGATACTTCTGATTACTATGAGAGTATAGTAAAACCTCAACCTTACTAGCATTCTCAGAGTAGATGTTAAAACTAACGCCACCATCCTCTTCACTCCATATAGGCCCGAAAGTATAGTTTTGAAATCTCATAAAATGACCCATCTCATAATATCTATTTTTAATAAGATAAGGGATTATAAGTATTATTTATTTTTATAACCAAAATAAGTATAGGTCTAGTATCCATGGTCTCAATATCTAGATTGTTAATCTACCACCATTAACATTTAATGTATGTCCTGTTATAAATCTTGAAGCATTAGTTGATAGGAAGAATATTGCCTCGGCTATATCCTCAGGTTTAGCTATATCTCTTAGCGGGTGTAAATTTGCTATTCTCATTCTCTCTTCAGGGTTAGATAATATATCTCTAGTCATATCAGTATCTACAAAGCTGGGAGCCACAGCATTAACTCTAATATGTGGCGCTAGCTCTACAGCCAACCTCCTTGTTAAGCCTATAACTCCAGCTTTAGAAGCTACGTAAGCTACAGATCCTCTAACATGACCCGATTGACCAGCTATACTTGCAACATTAACTATACTAGCCCACGGTGCTTTCTTTAGCAGTGGTAGGAATACTTTAGTGACTATAAAAACTCCTGTAAGATTAATACTTATAATTCTATTCCACTCTTCAAAGGAAAGCTCCTCAAAACTACTAGTTGATAGTATGCCTGCATTATTTACTAAAACATTAAGGTATGGTACTTTACTCTCAACAAGCTTATATGCCTCTACTACACTATCATAACTACTAACATCTAATCTAACATAGAATCCTCTAGCTCCAATACTCTTAATCTCTTCTAAAGTAAGCTGGGCAGAGCCTTCATCTCTATAATAGCTAAAAATGACATCAAAGTTGTTTTTAGCAAATTTAATTGCAGCTGCTCTCCCAATGCCTCTATCTCCTCCCGTTATGAAAACAAAACTCATAAACGTATCCCCCCATACTTCTCATGCTAGTACTTCTCTCTAGCCCTCCTAGCTGCTTCAACCATATTCTTTAATTTTGCTCTAGCTATATCTCTAGGTAATCTCTTTAACCCGCAATCGGGTTTTACATAAGCTTTCTCTGGGTTTACAATATCAGCCCTCATAACTGTATCTATAGCTTCTTCTATCTCTCTTATACTTTCTACTTGAAAACTATGTACATCTACTACTCCGAATGCTAGTTCTTTATTAAAGCCGTATTCTTTAAGGTATGGTAGTAGTCTGAAGTTACTATTTTTCATTTCTAGATCAAACTGGTCAACTGGGTAGTCTAATATGTATGGTATTATCCTCTCTAGTCTTCCAAAACATATATGTATTATCCTCTTAGCCTCTAAACCTTTAAAGATTATATCCAAGGCTTCTTTTAAAAGTTCTGCATCCTCTCTCCAAGGTCTCGTTGAGAGTGCTGGCTCATCAACTTGAATATATTGAGCTCCTGCTTTAATTAGCTCTTCTACTTCTCTTCTTATAACCTTAGCTAAATCTATTATTAATTCTCTTCTATCCCTATAGTATAAGTCAAAGCTCCACTCCATCATAGTATATGGTCCTGTTAGTATACCCTTAACTGGCCTATCTTGGCTAATACTTGTAGTATATAGCCAGTGGTCTAGAGTCATTGGACTAATCCACTCAACTCTACCTATAACTATTGGCTTCCTAAAGTACTCGTTGTCAAATACTCTAACCCAGTCTCCAATACTATATCCTCTCATTCTTTCAGCAAAGTATACCACCATATCTTCTCTAGCCTGCTCGCCATCACTTATAATATCTACTCCAGCCCAGAGGTAATCCTCTACAACCTCTCTAATAGCTGGCTTAACAATTTCCTTGAACTCTTCTTCGCTAATCTCTCCACTCTTCCTCTTCTTAATAGCTTCTAGTGCTTGAGGCATCTTAGGATAACTACCTACAATTGTTGTAGGGAATTTTCTAGGTACACTATAAGCCATACTAGCTCACTCTCCATACATGTTCTAAATTAAAGCTTCTAGCTATTCTCTCAACAAGTAAACCTAATAGTTTTGTCTTACGTAAACTATAATCGTATGGTATCAAGTCTAGCCATGTACTAGTTGTTAATCCAATCTCTTCTCCACTATAACCCTTGATTATAGACCCAAAAATATCCTCTAATCTGCTAATATCATCATCATATATAGTTCTAGCATTTATTAACCCTAAGACTCCACAATGACCACCAAACCCTCTACCTAGTATTAAGTCTAATGCTCTCTTAGGAGCATCTATAATATCTAGTGATAAGCAATCAACCCTAGAATTGAGGAGAACCTCATAAACACTACTACTAGGGACATCAAAGTATACTGATAGAATAGTCTTAACACCCTTAATATCCCTGATAATACTATTTATAAGCTCTACAGCCATGATAGCATCATCTTTTTTAATATCAGGATCACTTAGGATAGGTTCATCAATCTGAATCATTGAAGCTCCAGACTCAACAGCAGCCCTGACCTCAGATTCTAGAAGCCTAGCTATAGAGCTAGCCAACTCCCCAAAACTAGCCTTAGAAGCATTAATAGACATAGAGGTGAAGGTGAAAGGCCCAGGTATTACAACCTTAAATCCAGACGGCTCAGAGAGTCTAGAGTATAATTTAACACGTGGGGGCCAAACAAGCCTAGTAGCCTCAGGCTCACCAGTAAACAATGGTATCCTATAGAAGAAGTTATTATCAAAATATCTAAGCAACCCAGTAGGGGTAACATTACGCCAAGAACTTACAAAAGACCTAAAAATATCATGCCAATCAAGCAACCCATCAACAACATAGGCTAAACCAGCAGAAACCTGAGCACCAATAATAACACTAGAAGCCTCAACAATACTCCTCTCCAAATCACCAAAAGCAACTAAACCCCTCTCAAAATCCCTCAAAACCCTCCTAACAAACCTACTCCTAGCATAACCACCAAGAACAGACCCCCAAACCCTCACAAACCAACACCACGTACCGAAATCAACCAGAAATTTATAAACTATTGATTAATAGGAACAATGACAACTCAAATAACTAATACAACAGTTAAGATTAGGATTATAAACACATATATGATTAGTAAAGGTTCAAATAATTAAACCATAAGAGAATATATGTGGGTTAAATATTGAACTAAGCCTAATTAATAAACCCTAACATTAGTATTAGCCATAGTCTCAAATAATGATATCACTAATAATAGGAGTAGCAATAAAACCATGCATTGACATGGCGGCAATAGCAATATCGCCAATAATAAAGCTGGGGCTAAGAGTATCAGTATCACCAATAATTGCAACACTTAATATTACATATTATATGATAATAGAATATGTAAAGCAAACATTAACCCATTATTAGCAATAACAATGACAATAGCAACAACATATATAGTAGTGTGAAAACAAGTGATTACATTAAAATAATCCAAATCATGGACTAAGGAAAAACAGAAGATACATGTAACACTACTACTAGGTAATACACTAGTATATGGAGTAATCATCTTAAAACATATACTCTAATATTATCTAGATATGTAAAGCTTAAATATTCCTAAGTCTAAAGAATTAAGAAGATAGGATGCGTAGTAGTGAGGTTAAAGAGAGGAGATATTAGTGGACCAATACTAGCAATACTAGTAACACTATTACTACTAATAGCTATAGGAGTAGCAATAATAGCGTACTTCACATTCTTCGCTGGAGGAACTAAACAGCCAGTAATATCAATAACAGGACAGCCAGTAGCATATAAGAGTGGTAAGAATAATGCAGTAGTAGATATTTTTATAACTAATGCTGGGAGTGTACCCGTAACTCTTTCAGAAAATACGAAATTAGAAATTGTAGCTCCAACTGATTTAGCAGAAACAGTTAAAATCAATAAGGAGACAACTGTTTATCCTGGAGAATTGAAGACTTTAAGCTTCAACTTTGGCGGGAAATGGGGTGATTTCAGTCAGTATAGATTTGCTACTGGCATATTAACACTAGTAGATTCTGCTGGTAATACAGTTGGTGTTCTCGAATTAAATATTAGAATTATTGGTAGTTCTTCGCCAGGCGTAAGATTAGTGGTTAATAGAAATGCTCTATACTCAGACGCCTTTGATGATAACCCCTTCCCATCTAGATTATCTAATACTCCACGCGACTGCAGAAATGGGTGGGATGCTGAACGGAAAGCTATCTGGATAGAAGACATAGGGTTTCCTACCATGTGCTATGTTACTATACAGCGCTTTACTCCACCACAAGTAGGTGAAATATTTGTAGCATTTAACATCATGCTATCACCACCTTCAACAGACTATAGTGCTGGAGGTATATTCTTAAAAGATCCATATTACTACTCTGGGACAATTGATAAATTAACAAGACAACCGTATGATATCTATTTTGTTAGGGCTCAAGTCTCTATATATCGCTCTTTTGGAGCACCTACTGGAAAATTAGATCCTAATAGGTGGTTTAGTCTAGTCTTCTCTTTAAGATACTCTGATTCCGGTATTCCTAGTCAGATTACATTGTGGTGGGCTCCTACAGTTCAGCAGTCTATCGGTTTAACTTTACATCATGATACTAGATTACAGATGGTTCCAGATAATGTCGGCTTGTATGTTAGAAGGTATCATAATGTAGCAGGTGGTGACCGTGCTTATTTTGATAATCTCCTAATTACTCATAATAGATACCCATGGCTCATAGAGGTTAGGGGTTTACAGTCTGGTTGGCGTGTTGTCCTCAAAGACTCT
>JAUQQR010000022.1 GCA_030549835.1 Thermoproteota archaeon | reverse complement strand
TAGATAATGCATAGTCTAGACTCTCAGCTATAGGCTCAAATTCCCCTATTAGAATAGCGTCTACAATATCGAATACTGGTAGTGGGTTAGCTGTTACAGCAGGCCCACCAGCTATAATTATAGGGTCTTGGTCTCCCCTAGAGCTCCTAAATACTGGGATGCCCATTAAGTCTAGCATTCTAACCATATCTCCATACATGAGCTCATAGGGTAAGCTTACTAAGATTGCAGTATTAGATTTAGGGCTACCCCTATACCTCTCGCTAATCTTAATCTCCCTATTCTCTAGATAGTACCTTCTAACTCCTAACCCCATCTCTTCAAGTATGCCTGTAATTATGAAGTATGCTAGGCTTGAGAGAGCAACCCTCTCTTCACTTGGATAGGCTAGTGCTACCGTGTAGCCCAACAGTTATACCTCTCTCCAGACTCTACATCTCTATTAACTAAGCATCCAGGCCATATCCAAGCTCTAGATCCAATCTTTATACCCGGTAATATTGATACATTTATACCTGTCTTCACATACCCCCCAATTAGTGCTCCTAGCTTATTCAACCCGCTATCAATACGCTCTCCTCTAATAGTAACTTTAACGTTTGTCTCATCAAATCTATAGTTAGCTGTTATAGTACCAGCTCCTAGATTACTGTATTCACCTACTATACTATCACCTACATAGTTTAAGTGTGGTACTCTAGAGTATTCTAGGATTATAGATGCCTTAACCTGCGTGAATGAGCCGATACGAGCATTATCTAGGATTACATTATATGCTCTTAGGTGTGAGTGTGGGCCTATAACAGTACTCTTACCTATATATGCTGGGCCCTCAATAACGGTATATGGCTTAACTTGGGCTCCCTCCTCTATAACTACCTCACCATCTATAACAGCAGTAGGGTGCACTTCACCCTTAATCATGGTTTTAAGCTCAGACTTTAATGCTACCCTATTAGCTACTAGTAAATCCCAAGGTCTACCAATATCAACCCAAGTGTTGCTTTCTAAAACCTCAACATAGACATCACTTCTACTAGCAATATTATTGAGAGCCTCTGTAACCTCATACTCTCCTCTAGGTGAGAGACTTAAGTTTAAAAAGTAGTCTAGGAAATCCCAGTTAATTTTTAGAGCCCCAGCGAATACGAGATCACTCTTAACTTCTCCATGCTTAGGCTTCTCTACAACTCTCCTTAAAACCCCCTCCTTAACATCTAAAACTCCAAACTCCCAAGGGGTACTAGTCCTAGATGCAAGTATAGCTGGAGCCCTGAGATTAGCCAATATATAGTAGCCATCTCTACTCATATAGATATCAGAGTATATTACTGTATAGTCGCCAGGCCCACCGTACTGCAAAACTTTAAGTATAGCATGCCCAGTACCATACTCCCCACCTTGATCAATAATCTCAGCATTATTAAAACCACATTTACTTAAAGCTTCTCTAAGATTATCAATCATATAGCTAGCCACGACAATAATCCTATTATAAACCCCAGTCTCTAAAGCCAACCTAATATGCCTACAAACTATGGGTTCCCCGAGAATTGGAACTAGAGGTTTAGGCCTAGTCTCAGTTATTGGTCTAAGTCTCTCACCTCTACCAGCAGCTAGTATAGCTAATATACTAGCCATAGCTTCCTCTCTCCTATAGTATGCCTTCCGAATTAAATATTTAAATTCAGTCTCCTAGCTATAAGTATATTTAACTAGTTGTCTTCTTCAATTGAACTGGAGATATTACTACTGCTTTCTCTGGACCCTCAGGTCCTGGAACCCATAGTAACTTAGACTTTACTACCTCTACCTTCCTTATGGGGTAAATTTTTCTAATTGCAGGCTCTATTAGCTGGGCTAGGCTTCCCTCCTTATCGCTAAAAATCATCATGCTTATTAGCTCGCCTAGTGTATGCTCTTTAGCCTTCTCAGCTACTATATCCCTCATTATCTTCCTTATTGCCTTCTTCTGGCTAGTCTTACACTTAAACCTAGTCCAGGCTATGCATGTCACTCTTAAGCCGTAGCCGTCCTTAGTCCATATATCGAATATTCCTGTTATCTTAGAGCTTTTCCTCCTAGTAAGGCTTCTAACATAGTCTCTTAGCATCTCATGCCCCTTAAACCTCGTGTATGCTACTTCTCCTTCAACTTTAATTATCTGGAAGTATAGTTTTACGTGTGCGTATGCTATATCACCTGTTATATCAAATAGTGTAACCTCCATAACCCTACCTATGAGTTTATCTGCATCATATGATGGTGTGGTACCTAACTGTATACTACCAAATTCTTGTGGAGCTAGTACCTGATACCACTTCTTCATCTTCCACTTATCTCTAACAGTCTTAGACAATTAATGTTCCCTTAAGAGTTTAGCTTAGGCTGAGCCTTAAATAACTCTCTAATTAACTGCTTATACTCTCAGCCTCCCTTATAGACTCTAATACTGCTCTTAGCGATATTAATAAGTCTTCAATTGTATTCCTTAAGCTTAATATCCTCTTTGGCATAGAACAATCTAATCTTATAGTACACTCTAGCGTATCCTCTATGCTTTTACACTCTATGCTAAGCCATGGTGGGAGTTTAGTATTATCTGGTTTTAGAGCCTCCTCTATATGTTTAGGGTTCCCTACTTTAAACTTAACTATTGCTACGCAGAGACTACCCTCTCCTTTACTAATAGAAAACCACCCTTATAACTAGCTATATTAGAGTCTACTAGCCTCTTACACCCCTTATATCCTAGAGCCTCCTCTACCTGTAGTGGGGATACTCTGAGAGTCTCATCCCTACTATACACTATTACCGAGTCATGCTCTACTAAGCCTAATAGCTTTAAAGCCCTCCAGACTAGTGTAGGAGAGTTTCCTTTATCTAGGCTAACCTCATAGAATTTAAAGTCTGTATTAGTCTTAAGCTTTAATGGCTTAGGCTTAGATATAGTCTCAGAGATCTTCTTAGAATATGATTCTAGTCTAGACTCAGCCATTAAATACTCCCCATTTAAATCTAGAAGTGTAGCTACTATCCTCCCTAAATCCTCTACAGCCTCAGCAATATAGAGTAAGGTGTGTGACGCCTCTCTAAAGTCTACAATTGGTAGAGTCTGGTTATCTGATACAAGTACCCCGCCAATTATACCCTCAGGTTTTAGCTCTACATTAGAGCTCTTCTTAATATAATCTATTATAGCTATGGCTAGATTCTCCATAGACTTCTGGTCTAGCCTAGATAACTGTCTTAAGGCTATATCACTAATCTTATAAGAGTCTAGTAGGCTTAAACATGAATCTCTAGAGCCTGTGAGGATAGGATAGTAGGGGTCTATTGTTGAGCTTATAGAAGTACATACGTCCTTAATGTTAGGCTTATATGCCTTAACTACAGTAACCATGTCTAGTGATAGTGTTTGGTTTAATCTAAGCTTATCTAACATAATCCTATCAATGCCGTGGAATCTCCCGACTTTATCAATAAACCTGCTAGTATAGGAGCCTGTTAAAGCTATTAGAGCTAAATCAATATCTATACTCTTACCACCAGTTATAGTAAGGTATACTATAGATGATAAGCTACCACTACCATCTATGTATGTAGCCCCATGTACTGGTATAGATTTTAATTCTCCAGAGTAGAATGCTAGAACTTTACTCTTCACATTATCAGACTTATAGTTTAAGTCTTCAAAGCCTACAAGTATCGTAGGGTACTCTATAGTCCGTGGAGGATCTAATACTATATTAATAGCTACTCTAGTATTAGAGCTTAAAGCATACTTAAAGATTAGAGTTGACGCTACTATAGAGTCTAGGTTTGGGTAGGAGTATATTCTTATTAACCCAGCTTTACCACCATCCTCAATAATACTATATAGAGCTTTAGATGCTGCGCTTATAAACTTATCTATATTGGCTGTTGTAGCTGTTAATTTTAACACACTATGCACCAATAGAGAATGTAGGGGATCTAAGTTTAATATTGTATTAAATTTCTCCAGCTACTAGGAGCTTAGCTTTCTCAAAGCTATACTCCCAGTCTTTAGGTAGTTTCCCAACCCTCTTATAGTACTTAACTAGTCTTCTAATCTTCGACTCTACATCTATGAGCCCCCTCTTAGCAAACATATCTTTAGGGTGTTCTTCTAAGTGCCTCCTAATATTTACAGCTTTCTTTAGTAGGTTTAAGAGATCTTCTGGAATTTTGGGAGCTAAGCCTTTCTCCTCTAATACCTGGGTTATATTCTTACCTAGTATTGGTTTTACTAGAGGTATCCCGAACTGATCTCTTAGTATAACTCCTATCATGCTAGGCTTATACCCTTTCCTTGCTAGCTCTTCTATTATTAACTCGATCTCTTCAGGTGTAAATTCTAGCCACGTTGGGGGCTGGGGTCTAGCAGGTCTCATTGACCCAGATTTACCCTTCTCCTTCCTCCTATTCAACTTATTACTCCCGCTATATGGATATTGTTGAGGCTTAAAAACTAATAGGCTCTCCTATAATATGGTTCACTGGTGTAATGTTATTGTATTAGGTAGAAGTGATAGGTTAAGTCTTATAGCTAGGAATACTTTAGAGATTATAACACTTAGAGAGCTTGAGAGTATAATAGATGGAGGTAAGGTTAAGGGATATATTGGGTATGAGCCTAGCGGGCTAGTGCATATCGGATGGCTTGTATGGATGTTTAAAGTTGCAGATCTCATTGATGCAGGCGTAGAGTTTATAGTCTTAGAGGCTACATGGCATGCTTTCATAAATGATAAGCTTGGGGGTGACTTAGAGCTTATTAGGGATGCTGCATGGCTTGTTAGAGAGTATATGAGAGCGCTAAACTTGCCAGTAGATAAGATTAAGTTTATAGATGCTGAGGAGCTAGCATCAGATCAAAACTACTGGGCTCTAGTTATTGGTGTAGCTAAGAACTCAAGCCTAGCTAGGATTAAGAGAGCATTAACAATAATGGGTAGGAAGGCTGAGGAGGCTGAGTTAGATGCTTCAAAGCTAATATACCCGGCAATGCAGGTAGCAGACATATACTACCTAGAATTAGATATAGCACTTGGAGGCTTAGATCAGAGGAAGGCTCACATGCTAGCTAGAGATATAGCTGAGAAGAGTGAGATGGTTAGGCTATATGAGAGATTAATGGGTAAGAAGTTGAAGAAGCCTATAGCAATACATACCCCAATAATATCTAGCCTACAGGGAGATAGGAGGATGGAAGCTGGGGTTGAAGTAGATGACTTATATGCTGAGTATAAGATGAGTAAGTCTAAGCCTGAAACAGCAATATTCCTACATGACGCGCCAGAGGTGATAGTAGAGAAGATTAGGAAAGCATACTGCCCGCCTAGGTTAGTAGAGATGAATCCAATAATAGAGATTAATAAGTATATACTAGCTACTAGAAGGGACTATAAGCTTGAAGTAGATAGACCAGCAAAGTATGGGGGACCTGTAACTTTTACGAGTATTAAAGAGTTAGAAGAAGCTTATAAAAGTGGGGAATTACATCCACTAGATTTAAAAAATGCTACTGCACAAGCCCTAATTGAACTACTAGAGCCTACTAGGAGACTAGTAGAGTCTAGTAGTAGAGTTAGAGATGTAATTGAGAGGATTACAGGGAGAGTTACAAGGTAAGAGCTCTATCCTCTCATATTATCTAATTGAAAGCTTTTAACTATAAATACTATCTTAAAGTAGTGGTTGCTTGAGGTGTAGTCTAGATGAAGTATCTCATTAAAGCTAGGATTGAGGTTGATGGCAAGGTTGAGAAACACGATGTTATTGGAGCTTTATTTGGCCAAACTGAGGGTCTCCTAGGTTCTGAGTTTGACTTAGAGGACTTACAAGAGAAAGATAAGATTGGCAGAGTCCAGGTTGACTTAAAATTTGTAGGAAGTAAGACTGTAGGTACTATACAGCTTCCTAGTAATCTTGATAGGGTTGAGACAGCTATAATTGCCGCTATGCTCGAGACTGTAGATAGAGTAGGCCCCTATACTGCTAGGATTATAGTTGAGGATATTAAGGATTTGAGGACTGAGAAGATTAAGGTTGTAATCGAGAGAGCTAAAGAGATTATTAGGAAGATCAAGGAGAGCGAGCCTGATATTAAAGAGGTTATAAGGAGAGTTGAGAGTGAAGCTGAGAAAGCTCCTAAACTAGTAGAGTATGGCTCAGAGAAGCTACCTGCAGGTCCCGATGTTGAAGTATCAGATACTATAATACTAGTTGAGGGTAGAGCTGATGTATTAAACCTATTAAGATATGGTTATACTAATGTTATAGCACTAGAGGGAGCTAAGGAGACTATACCTGAGAGTATAAAGAAGCTAAGTCAGGGGAAGAAGGTTATATTATTTGTTGATGGTGATAGGGGCGGAGAGCTTATAGCATTAAATGTTATAGGCCAGATTAAGGTAGATTATATAGCTAGAGCTCCTGAAGGAAGAGAAGTTGAAAACTTAACAGGGAGAGAGATAGCTAAAGCTCTAAGTGAAATGGCTACCGTAGAAGAGTTTATTAAGAAAGTAAAGCCTACAGAGGCTAAGCCAGAGGTTAAGCCTGTAACAGTACCTGAGGCTGAAGCTCCTCCAGTAGAAGAACAGCCTCCAGAGGCTAAGCCCCAACCTCAACCCCAGCAGCAGATAGTAGAGACTATAACAGTAGCTATACCTAAGAACATTATTGGTGAAATTGATAAGCTTAAGGGGACTCTAGAAGCTGTACTATATGACCAGAACTGGAATGATGTTAGTAGAGTTAAGGTTAAAGACCTATTCAATACACTCCAGACCCTAGAGCCTGGTAAGGTATTTGCTGTAGTATTTGATGGTATAGTTACTCAGAGGCTATTAGAGGTTGCCTCTGAGAAGAATATAAGCTTACTTATAGGTGCTAGGATGGGGACTAAGCTTTCATTTAAACCCCCAAATGTTAGGGTTCTAACATTTAGTGATTTAACCTAACTCTTTCTAATAAAGTCTGCTAGTGTCCTCTGTGTAGCTCCTGTTCTAAGCTGCTTGTCTGTTATACCAAAGTAGCTTAGTATTCTTAGAGCTGCCGGTATAATCTGTTTCTCTATATAGTATTCTACATCTATTTCCTCTATTGAAGCCATGAAGTATGGTTTAGCCCTAGCTGATAGCTGGCCTGAGCCTTTAACTATTACATACCCAACTTTGACTCCAGGCTCTACTCTAATACCTTGTTTGACCATTAACTTAGCTGCTGTTATGTGGGGCTGCTCAGCTTTATAATCTGTTAGTTTCCTTGTTATAGACTTCCATATTATTAGCTTACTCATATCTATCTTACCTTCTCTTAGTCTCTTAATAGTTTCTCTAACATAGTCTACAGCTTTAGCTGTACTCCCTGTCTTTAGTATAATCTCAGCTACTATAGCTTGAGTCTCTTTAGCTAGATCACTCCAGTCACCTCTAACAGCTTCAAATCCTACAACGTCTATTTTACCTTCAGTAGTTAATCCTACATATCTCTTCTTAGCTTCTGTAAAGAATATCTTAGAGTATACTTTATCTATCTTAATATCGAATCCTAGCTCCTCCTCTACGTACTCTATCAGCTTACTTATCTTCTCAGGCTCGTATTTAACGAATATGCTATCAGTATCACCATATATGACTGTTAAGCCTAGCTCTTTAGCCTTAGATATAGCTGATTTTATAAGATTCCTACCCCAAGCTGTTACAGCCTCAGCACATTCACGACAATACCACCTAGCTGATGACCAGCCCATGTACCCGTAGCTAGCATTGGCTAAGACTTTTATAGCCTTCTGCCTCTCATCTAGTAGTCTATACTCTAAGCTATCTTTATCTAGTTTAGCCATAATATTTTTAATATCTTTCCTCCACTTTAAGAACCTCTCTAGTGTAGCTTTAAAGAATCCTGGAGGTTCAACTCTAAACTTGTACCCAACTTCTGGAGCTATATTCACATTAATATAATCTTCTCCAGGCTTCACTAAGGTATCTGGACCTACATTATACTTAACCATTATACTAGGGTACATGCTTGCGAAGTCTAGAACAGCTATGTTATCATGTATACCTGGCTTAGGCTCTAATACTATAGCCCCCTCATAACCCTCTTCTCCACGCTCCTCCCTATTAGGTATAAGCTCCCCCCTCTTAAAGGCTTCTCTCATAAGCCTCCACTCAAGCCTATAACCTACACTAGCAGTCATAACTTGATCTAGTGGGACACCGCTAACCTGGCTCATTTGGGCCCCGAATGGTAATAGTTTCAATGCTAACCCCATAGTTGATAGTACATCATCTCTGAGATATGCTCTTAGTATATCTCTCTTACTCTTATCTCTCCAATACTCCCCAATCTCCCACCACTCTAGTAGAACTCTCTTATCCCTAGGCATTACGCCAAGGTAGTCTGCAACTTCATCTAGGCTCTTAACCTTAACTTCTCTAATCTCCATAGCGAAATCTAGGAGGTCAACGTTAAGTCTCCCAGGAACAGATATATGGCCATAGGCGCTACTCTGCGGGACCCCACCTCTCCTACGTCCAACATCTAATTGTATTCCATGTATTCTAGCCCTCTCTATTAGGTATGGCCAGTCGAATCTATTCTGGTTATAGCCTACAATAATATCTGGGTCTCTCCTCTTAACCTCATCTATAAATTCTCTTATAAGCCTTACATCACTATCATCGTCAGCTTCTAATATTAAAGGCTCGCTATCTCCGGGATAGCTCATAATGCCAATCATTATTATAGGGTCTTTCCTAGGATCTGGGGTTTTCTGCGCATTATAGACTTCTATATCGAAAGCCATTATCCTAAGATCTTTTAGGGGATCTATATTAGCCTTCACTGGATCTTCCCTAATATCACCTCTAATAATGTATACACTATCAACACCATAATAGCCTGGATTAAGGAATCTCTCAACAATAGCATTATACCACCTCATAGGGTATAAGTTCTTATCTATAAGGAATCTCATAGCAAACCTAATATCAGCCTCTAAGACTTCTCTAACACCAGGTACTTCTAAAACCTTCTCCCTATAATCCCTAACACTAGCAGGGACTAAGGTTGTAGTTTTTAAAGCCTTAACAGGCCTACCATAGTATAACTTATCTACAATATCAACAGATATTATTGGACTTGAGGGTTTAGATAAACGTTTAATAGACTGAATAACTACATTAACATTAATATTATCATCTAGGAGAGCATAGAAGTAGGGTCTAAAACCCTCATAGACTAAGACAGCCCTCTCACCATTAGAGAGCCTAGACCATAATAGTATCCTAGGCTCCCCACCAATAACCTCATAGCTAGCGTCAATTAGCTGAAAGGATATCTCCTCTACCAAGCTACTAGTCCCATATTAAGGTATTATAACTAAACCTATTTATAGATTATTACATTGAATTGTAAGTTAAACAATCCATATGGGAGTTTAGTTAGGTAGAGGAAAATTACTTAATCTATGATAATTTTAACTTGTAATATTCTGTATCTTCTCTCTAGCCTCTTTAAGTGCTAGTTCCTCACTCGGCTCTACTGTTGCTGGATCAAATGGATACCTACTTAGTATTAGTTTAATTGATCCATCTTCTAGTTGAGCAAATAACTGGGGTAGCCAGGCCATTCCTAGATCGTCTGTTTCGCCGTATTGTATTGCATATACGTAGTCTTCATTTATGACTTCTAAGTCTACTCCTAGCTCTTCACTTAGCTTCTTTGCTAGTCTGAGCCAGTCTTTATGTAGTGGGTGGAATTCTGCTGTGTCTAGTATAATCTTTACTATCCTAGGTATTTTTATTCACCTCTACATTATGTTTATATTAAACCTTTTATTTTCATTTCTTCCTCACATATCTTCTTCATTAATATAGCGTCTTTCTCTAGTATTGGGCTCTCACTTATAACTACTGCATTATATCCATGGTCTATGTAGGCTTTACATACTATTCTCCAGTCTGGTCCATGGCTTTTATCTGATAGTACTACGTGTTCTCTCTCGCCACCCCTACCATATTTTATCTTTGAGAAGTGTGTGTGTACAGGGTCTAATGCTTTCCTTCCTAATTCTCTCTCTATGAGCTCTAGAGTCTTAACTACATCTTCTACTGTTAATACATGTTTACCTTCGCTTCTAGCGTATAAGTGTGCCCAGTCTATGCATGGCTTACACCTCTCAATACTCCTACATATCTCTATAGTATCCTCAATACTACCAACCTGGCTACTCTTACCCATAGTCTCAGGTGATATCATAGGCTTCTTAACCCACCCTGGTAGCCTCTCTAAGACAAGCCTATAACCATCAATAACCCTCCTAATAGCCTCACCTCTACTCCTATAACCCTTATAGTAGCCTGAGTGTATAACTACAACTAGGGCTCCCATCCACTCAGCAGCCTTCATAGACTCAACTATTCTATCAATACTCTTCTCAAAAATATTAGGGTCTGGGCTAGCGAGGTTAACGAAGTATGGAGCGTGTAAGCTCATAGCTATATCATATATTGAAGCTTCAGAGCCTAGTCTCCTAGCTTTATCTTCACTAATCCTAACACCGCGAACAGCCTCATATTCGAATGCGTTGAGACCGATACTTTTCAAGAATAATGGAACTCCCTCAATAGGACCCTTATAATCTAATGGTATACCTGCAGGGCCGAATCTAAGCTTAGGCAATTATAGAGCACCATTTAGAATAGTATAGGCTTAGAGACTTATTTAATAGATTAACGTGTAATATCCATTATTATTCTCTGGTAGAGCTTCTCTATATTCATATTAGATCTATATGTTATAGTATTCTCTAATATCTCAGGATAATACTTTATCCATCCTGGTAGGCTTGGCCTTAAAGCTATAATCTTATACTTTACACCCATATATTCTAGGCTCTTTAATACTAAGTCTACTCTATGCTTTGGCTTTACTGATGCTGACCATATTATTAGAGTTATTCTTGGCTCAAAGCTATCCTCTAAATCTAAAATCTCCCTCGTCTCTCTTAATGCTTCTAGTAGGTTTGGAGACTTCCCTAGTATTGGTGTCTCGGCATAGGCTCTAGGTATTATACCCCAGTCTAGTGTCGGGTCTACTAATGGGTGTGCTCTCTCCCCGTAGACTACTAGTGATGCCTTATAGCCTATAGGCTCTCCTAGGCTTATAGCAGATTCTAGTATTCTACGTACTAGAATAGCGTCAATCTCTCTACTCTTCTCTACGGTGAATACTATGAGTGGCATACTATACCATCTTCATAATTGCTGATATAAGCTTCTGCTTAGACTCTACGAATAATATCTCAGCTCCATTATCAGATACTTGCTTAAACTCATCTAAGATCTCACTCCTAATATCTCTACTTAATACTATTATGGCTAGCTTAACTCCACTATATTTAGCGTATAGTGCTGAAGCCTTCACTGGTATACCCTCAGTTACGCCTCCATCTGTTAATGCTATTACAATCTTATCCCTCCTACTACCCCTGAGTATTTTTATAGCCTCAACTATCCCATCTCCTAGTGCTGAGCCTTCACCTGTGAAGTTTACATCTGATATTGCCCTCACTACTAGCTTATAATCCCCTGTTAGTGGTAGTAGTGGTATAGGCTTCTCATGGAATAGTGTTATTGCTATCCTAGAGCCTCTCTGTAGAACTCTAGATGCTAGTATTGCTATTGCCTCCTTACATGCTTCAAGCTTAGATGGGATCATGTCAGAGTATTTCTCACCCATACTTAGAGATATATCTAGGGCTATTGAGTAGTCTTTACCATACACCATTAAGCCACCTCTCCTCAAGCTCTACTGGTATAGTTGCTGGTATAGCTTTAACCGATAATATTATCTCTGCTAGCCCCTCAACTCTACCATTATTAATACTAGCTAGTGTGGGTATCAGTGATAAGCTACTATAAGCTCTAATACCGTACCTTGAGGCTACACCTCTAACCCTATAATCATCGCTTAAAATAATTAAGCCCCTGTCTAAAGCGTACCTCAAGACCCCCCTCTCTATAGGTGATAATAGTATTTGGCCCTCCTCATCTAGAGGCTCAACAGTAATATAGTCAATAAACCTACTAATAGGTAAACCTAGCCTAGCAAGCCTAGCCTCTAATATTTGAACCTGGGGTGCTAAGCTTCTAGGAGCATATAGTTTGATCCTCGACCCTAGCCTCGATAGTATAGTGTATAGTAGACTCTTATGTATAACGTATAGGCTTGAAGGGTCTAATAAGGCTTCGCCTTCAATAACTGATACTTCATCAGCCCTAGCTACTCCTAAGCCTGGCATTAAGCCTCTAGAGAGCATATAGTCTATGAAGCCCTCTAGTGTTTCACCAGCAACTTCTACTACATAGTGTAGGCTAGCCTCCCTAGATATGTAGACGTTGAGAGCAATATTTCTCAAATCATATTTCTCAAGGAGTATTCTAACTGCGTCACGTACAGCCTCAGCAGCACTAGGATAAACACCTAGATCTACAAGCCTCCTAATCCTCTTCTCAAGTAATCCTGAAATCTCAACACTAATAACCAAGGTAAGCCTAAACCTCATAATCTAGAAGACAAACTAGAAAATTAAAAAATAATTATGGGGAAAAGGGAGAGGCTAGAGTATTATTTAAGGCCTCCTAACGAATACACTATATGCTAGTATAGCTATAGCTATGATTACTAGTATAGCGTTAATTATGCCCCAGTTCCTAGAGCTTGTTGTAGCTGCATCTTGAGCTGCTGAGACCTTACCCTCTATTGATGCCTGTGCTTCTCCAATCCTACCGACTATGGCTGATTGTGCTGCTGATACGTCACCCTTCCTAGCTATGTCTGGTAATGCTGTGTTAACAGCTGTAACTTTACCCTGCACGTCTCTAACTATGTCTAGTGCTGTTCCTAGGTTAGTGTTTATAGTACTAACAATACCCCTAATATCTGTTAGTACTGTTGCTGCTGCTGCTAGATCTGTCCTAGCTCTAGCTAACTCAGCTCTTATATCATCAACGCCTCCAGCTATAGCATCGAGTCTTGTTGTAGTCTCTGTTCTAAATGCTGCTATAGCGTCTGATAGTGACTTGACTCCAGTTGCTAGGTCGCTTCTAACTACTGCTAGTAGATCTGTTATAGTCCTAGCATTAGCTGTTATAGCCCCAACTATTCTACCCTCACTATCAGTTATAGCAGCTCTAACTCTACCAGACTCGTCGACAATAATGTTAGATAAGCTTAAGTTAACGCTCCTTAGTAGTGTTGCTAGGCCCTTAACATCAGTTGATACTACTGCTACGCCACTCTTAATATCAACTAGTGTAGCACCAATTTCACTAAGCCTATCTAATACTACACGCTGAGTATCAGCAATACTAACTAGAGCTGTTAACGTGCTATCAAGCTTAGTGTTAGCCTCAGAGACTCCAGATGAAACACTCACTAGTAACGCCTTAACATCAGCTAAGTCACTCCTAACTAATCCTATACCAGCGAGTATACTAGCAGTTGAAGAGCCTAGAGCAGCACTTAGAGCATCAAGTCTCCCTAGTATAGCTGATGAAATCTCCTCAAGTCTAGCTAGCCCTAAGGCCACAGCTGCTAAAGCCTCACTAAATGTTACTGGAGGCACTACAGTAACAGCTATATCTGCTGCTCTATCCTCTGGAGCTATTGGAGCAAACCTACCAGTTGCAGAAGCTACTACTAGAACCTCTCTACCCTTAACTCCAGCTCCGAATTGATCTACTGGCTTAAAGCTAGCATAGTATACTGCCAGACCTGGAACTGCAGCTGTGACTGGTAGAGATGCAACCCTAGTAGTAGCATCTTCCCTGAAGTATACCGATATTGTAACTCCACCAACTGGGACTTGAGTTGAAGTAGCTATAGACCCGCCATAGAATGCTACAACCCATACACCAACAGGTAAGTCGGCAAACTGAGCAGCACTAACAGCAACTTTCACACTGAAGGGTGGAGGAACACCTATAACAATAAATATCTCAGCAGCCTCAGGGCTCTGGCGTATCCTTAACGTGTAGGTTCCAGGAGTAGTTATAATTGTTGGTAGATCAATCCAACCAGTAAAACTACCCCTCGCATTAGTCATTGTAGGTGTAGGAGCAGTAGCGGGGCCAGACAATAATGGAACATCTCTGAGGCCAAGCTGAGGTATATCAAAGTAAACTTCCCTTAACCTATCAAATCCAAATCCTCTAATAGTAAGGTTGACAGGTACAGGTAGGAATACTCTCTTGTCGAAAACACCTCTACCTGGATCAAAGGCGGCGGCAGTTGAGCTCACATTTAGCATACGACTTGGAGCAGGATCTGAGCTTCTAACAATAATTCCTACTACTCTTACTTGATAGGATCCGTAGAAGGTTTCAGGTACTGGGAATGTCTTTAGTAGAGAGCCTACACCAGTCCTAGGCTCATTAATAGCTAACGTTACTGTATCAGGTCCTACTAGTGATACGTTAAATCTAGTAGCACCTGCTGGGAATCCATAGACTAGTAATGTGAATCTCCTAGCTGCCTCTGGCTCCCAGGTGGCTGGGCTTGGGAATCTAGTAGCACCTAGCATTATCCTAGCATCTAAGCTAGTCGCTGTTAACCCTAGGATGGCTGGTCTAGGCTCAATGAAGACTCTAACAGTGTCTAAGCTAACTGTTCTTGACTCATTATACATGTTGAAGGTTCTTGCCGGATCTCCAGTATAGGCTCTTAATATGACAGAATTTCTACTATATAGTTTGGTCTCAGGAGGAATTTGTACTATAGCTGCAAACGTACCATTACTAAATACTCCTATGAATACATGCTCGACTAGAGGTATAACCACCCTAGGTGTCACATTGAATAGCTCTATGCGAGGCTTCTCAACAAGGAATCCTACACCTCTAATAGCTATAAATTCTCCAGGAACAAATGTAGGATCATCCGTAAAGCCGGCGTTATCGAAGCCGATGACCTCGAATACAGGGTATATCCTATCATCGGCAGTCACGTTCCTAGCTAGAACCCATGGAGCTCCTGGAGCAACTGTAGCATTTACAGTTGCTAGTATAAGCCTACCTCCATATGGGTTAGCTGGTATTTGAACTGTAAAACTAACACTACCAAGTCGGTCTACAGTAGCAGTAGCTCTAGCATCAAATGGGAGCCTGACAAATCTCCTCTCTACCTCATCAAAGTAGAAGAATGCCACTGTAAAGCTATGAACTCCCATTCTTCTTAAGTTTCTAAGAGTTATAATCACGTTATCGCCAGGATTAATCCTATCGTCATCGTTTACTCCGAAGCCTTGCCCCTCAATATATGTGTAATCCATTGATGGGTATATGTTGAATGTCTTAGTCCACCCTACGCTTACCCTAGGCAGAGTAAAGTCAAAAGTGTCTGCTGTAGTAGTAACCTCTACTACTCTGCTCTTATCAACTCTAGCATATGGTCCTGTTATAGTTCTAGTGCCATTAGCTACTAGAACGTGGAGGCTGAAGTCCTGGTAGGCTACTCTTACCCCAGCAACTGTTGTTTCAGCTTCAGGGTAGCGTAGCGTAAATTCCCCTATTCTTCCAGAGAGCTGTGCAACATTATAATTCTCTCCTACTGGAGACGTATACGCAACATTTACTAGGAAGTTGCTATCAGGCGTTGGTCTCCCCTGCGCGTATAGGATTTGATCTTTCTTAACTAGCGTAACATTAAATACATCTACATTAGATAAGTTAAAAGTGATGCCTATTGCTGTGAGATTTAAGCGTATTAGTGGGTCATTAGCTCTACCAAAGTTCTCGTAGTATGCGAAGTCTCTCCTCTCTCTGAATGGAGTTGCCTCGAATACTCTTAGGGCTCTCTCTATTCTCTCAGGATCTACTATAAGTCGGAAAGGATCTGAGACAACAGCCAAAGCTACGTTTACTACTTTAGATGATGTTATCTTTAAGTACACATTACCTTCTGGTTGTCCGAACCAGGCTGCAACTTCGGGTATTAAGAGTGTTCCAAATACTATCTGAGCCCCCGTACCTACCTCAAGCTCTGCTATAAGTAGATCATCTTCTCGTAGTATAGTTTCGGCATTTTTGCTGAGATAAGCGAATAATACTGGAGCTCCCTGGACTGGATGTCCCGCTATTAGTAGCGTTCTATTTAGTATGAAGCCTAGTTCTCCATTAGGAGTTACTACTAGGCTTGTAACTATTAGCGGAGCTTGTTGAGCCTTTACTGGTATGAGTACTGTTAGTGGCGCTACTAATGGGGCCATGAATAATACTATTAAGACTATAGATGTTAATATTCTCGGATTCAAGCCTCTCACCATAGCCGTTTAACTCTAACGATAGCTGGGGGTATTTAAGGGTTTAGCCCTGGGCTCCTTAAATCCCAAACCCCTCAATTCCAGGTTTAGTTCAACTTTCTAGTTCACCCAGGCTACTATATACTCTACTATTTTATGATCTCTAGTGTATGGTATTATTACTATATGTTTTTGGCTGAGCTCTTCTAAGCTTCTATTCTCTAGTCTAGTCATGGTTATACTAGCTACTATCTTCTCATCTCCTATTTTTAACTCTCTCAGTATTAGCCCTATCTCAGGCTTAGCCTCTACTTCTAATCCTGGAATTAGCTGGGCGTATCCCCTGTAGTCTACTCTAGCCTGGCTTATAGCTATTCTCCCAGGGTATGCTAGGATTATTATTGTGTCTTCTCCGTTAATCTTGGCTTTTAGTATTGCTGGTCCTCTCCACGGGCTATACTGTGGGTTTATCACTGTCCACCCTCTATAAGTTATACTCCTAAATCCGCACTGCTCATCTCTAGCCTCTGCATAGTACATGTTCATTATTGGCGGGTCTACTCTAGGTTTAGCCTCTACTGTTAGAGTTGCTAGTGGATGAGCTATACTTATAGGCTGGCCTGGGCTAATAGTCTTGTTGTACTCCTTAGAATCTATTGTTAGAGTAGCTGTAACACTTGGGGCTTGCGGTATGAGCCTATAAGCTCTAATAATGGCCTCTGTGAACGTGTCTAGAGCTGATAGGCTACCCTCTAGTAGTATAGCGTTGAAGCTATTAACTACTCCTATCTGTAGCTTAGCCCCTATAATACTATATACTATTGCTTCTCTAACTAGCAAATCTATATCTAAACTTATAGATGCCCTCTCCACCGGCCTATAGTAGGTCCAAGCTACTAACACTAGTATTCTCGAATCTGTAAAGTTAGAGTCGCCTACGCCAGAGAATCTAAGCCTATTGAATGTCCATATGTATGTGAGCTCTCTACAAGCCTGGAATCTAGATGAGCCTACAGGCGTATATGTGACTGGGAGTACACCGTTATAGCCACTCATATCTCTCATAAAGTCTTGAGTATCAAACTCGGCAGTATAGCTAACCCTAACTCTCCCACTATAAACTGTATCCTCTGATCCTTCAAGACTAAGGTATATGGTTAATGGCAGGTTTAGAATTCTATATTCTACTAATCTATCTCCCTCCAGCACCCTAGTAATATTATATCCTGGCGTATGTATACAGCCGACCTTAACTCTGATAGATCCAGCTTGCGTATTTATAGATCCAACCTCTACTTCACTAGCACGTCTTGACGTGTAGGCTGTAATAGTGCAGCCTTCGACACTATAGTCTACTCTAATACTCCTAGATAGCCTAGCATTAACAGTATATACTGTGTAGTCACTGGAGCCCCCAGTAGCTATAAGCATCCTAGATGAGAGTCTAGGCTCAAATAAGCCAATATTAGAGTCTAGACTATTAAGATTACAGGTGTACCATCCACTCCACCCAGCTGGCACTACTCTAACCTTAGGGTCTAGGAGCGGGTTATAAGCGTAGACTAGCCCAGAGGATAGGATCATGTATACTCTAATAGGTTCACAGTTATAGCTCTCAACTAGTCTCACCATAGAGCCGCCCTCATACAAGCCTCCGGGGATCTTAACTATAGTGCCATTAGCATACTCTACTAGGAATAGTGATATGTTTAGCGGCTTAGGAGAGTATATTATGGCGTGGAGGCTACTAGAGCCGTCTAAGCTTATAATAGGCATACTAGTAGCATCCATTAGAGTACGCTCAATTCTAGAAGCAGTATCTAGAGCTGAAGACTGAACCCTATAGTAGAGCGTTAAAGCTGAAGATATAAGACTAACCATAACAAGTCCAATAATGAGAGCTGCAAGTAAACCACTAACCCCCCTCCTCACAGCCTACACCAGAGTAATAGTAGAGGGTATGAAGAGCTGAGAGTCTAGAATGGATATAAATTTGAGAAGATGAATATTAGAGTATCTATGAGGGTATAGGTATTTTAGACTCTCCTGATTACCCTAATTATTAGGTATGCTATTAAGGCTATCGTAGCTAATAATAGTATAGTGTTAGTCAATACTATAATCCTAGTCATTAGGGTTACTGATAGGGACTCTCTAACTATACCCTCTAGTGTATCCTGCCTTACAAATATATTGTTTAAGCCTCTAGTTAATTCACCCTCTATCCTCTTAGTATCGTTGATTGTAGCTAGTTTTTTCATAGCCTCTCTCATATCCACTATAATCCCCGATATTCTAGTAATCTCACTATCTACTCTCTCAACTTCATCATGTACGCTTTTTATTGTAGCCTCAATTCTCTCACCTAGTAATCTAAGCTCTCTAACTGCTTGAGCTGTAGCGTCTACATTAAATCTAATATAGTCTACTACTACGGATATGGCTTGTAGACGGCTTACAGCATCAAGTCTTAAGGTAGAGATACTATCTGAGATTAATCTTAGAGCTGCTAGCTGCTCACTTCTACTCTTCTCTATTAGATCTACTAGAGCCATATTACTAGTTTTGATGAGCTCTTCTAGTGCTGAGGCGTGTAGCCTAATAAATCCTATGATCCCATCCCTGCTATCTCTAAGCTCAGCTGTTATGTACATAGATCTATCTATAACTACGTTTACGAGACTAGCATTAATACTCTTCACTAGGTCTACTAAGTATCTGACATCTACAGTTAGAGCCTCTAAGCCGCCAACTACCAGTGTCTGGTTTGCTCTAATATCTTCTAGTAGTCTCTGAGCCTCATTAATCCTACCTAACACTAATAATATGTTACTATCTATGCCTTCAAGTAGGCTAGCTATACTCCTAGCATTTGATAGTATCAAGTCACTCTTCGTAGACAGTATGATGATGCCCCTGTTAACATCAATACTTAGAGCTTCTAGGCTCTCTAATACTCTTCTTAGACTATCTGAGAGCTCTCTCACAGCTAGTAGGGTTTCATGTGAGGCTCTCGATGCTAGGGTGATATTACTTATGTAGTCTCTGAATATTATAGGATATACTATTATGCTTAACTCATCATATGCTAGCTGCTCTGGAGTTAAACTGTTGAGCCTCCCTATAGCTGAGACCTTTAATAAGATGCTCTTACCTAGAACGCCTGGGCCAAAGACTTCTATTGGAGTGAATGATGTGTGATAAGTGGCTTCTGGTAGTGTTAGGTTAAATAATCTTAACTCTAAAACCTTAACCCCAATGCCTGCTACGTATGCCTCTAGCTTAATACTCAACACTTGATCTACTCTAGCCGGGGTTGAGGCGAAGTATGGTCTAATCCATACTTCAACATTTAAATCTCCATAGGCTTGAGGTTGAGCTAGTAGCTTTACTCTAAAGTCTGGTATCCTTAGCACTGATAGTATAATAGTAGATCTAAGCTCTAAGACTGGAGCTACCCTATTCTCAGTCTGCCTCACAACTATATTGTATAGGGCTGGGATGCAGAAGCACTGCTCAGGTATAATCTTTTTTAGATTTATAGATCCCCTAAGGAACCCTCTACTATCAGTTATGTTTAGAGGCCTATCGACTACGTCCGCTAGAGGCGGCATATCAAATACGGTATTTAAGTTTGCAGCCCAACCATAACCTACTATTGTTAAGTTTACTGGAGATATGACCGCAATACTCTTCTTAGGAATACCGTCTATAGGGTCTATAGCTGCTGCTGTAGCATTAATTCTAATAGAGTACTCTCTACTAGGCTCACTAGATATAGAGAATATGCTTAGAATAGTAGTCACTAGCACCTTATACCCACTTGGCGTATGGGGTAGCACTGGGATAGCGTACGTGTTTTTAAGATAGCCTAGGGTTATAGGCTGATTTAATGCTAGCGGTGCGCCAGCTCTAACAGGGAGCCCTGGAGTAACTATATCTATGGCTAGGAGTGTTAAGTTAACAATACCTCTAGGCCAATATCTTGGGAGCCCTATAACCTCAACTACTGTAACCCTAGAGTATTCAGGCTCCCATGTAGCATCATATGGGTATGCTCTCCCAATACCTAACCTTATAATGTTAACCCTATAATCTACGACACTCCTAGCTTCAGCAACAGGGTTTATATAGACTACTGCTGCTCCACCATCATAGTCTAGTACTAGGAATCTAGCAGCTACTACTGTAACATCACTAGTTAAGCCTACATTAGCCTCGGTACCCTTAGCCCTAACTATTACCCTAGTATTGTGGAGCTCTGGGGGTAGCCTTAATGGGTCTACTGGGACTTTAACTATAGCTACAAAGCTACCATTAGGGAGGACTCCAATCATGTCTAGCAATGTAAGCTCAGCTAATACAGTAAGCCTATCTAAGTCTAGGAGCTCGAATGATAGAGGCTCTGCTAGGAATCCTCTACCAATCACTAGTATGTACGAGCCTGGAGCTATATTCCTAGTAGTGCTAGGCTCTCCACGATTATCATATGACCATATTAGCACATGTGGCTTGATAGGCTCTACGTGTATACTCCTAGTAATAGTATTAACTGCCGGCACCCCATTATAGCCTAATACTGTGAAGACTAGGATAACACTCCTACCACCATACTGTAGTGGAGGCACTACTAGGTTAAACCATGCACTACCTAACTCGTTCGTCTTCTTATCTATGCTAGTTGAGCCTATAAACTCGCCCTTTACTGTGTAGAAGTTAAGGGTTATGGTAGAGTTTGGAGGATAATTTCTTAGAGTTACACTTATTAGGTCGCCTACGTTAAGCTCTTCAGTTCTACCAGCTATACGCCTATCAATACTATCAATCCTAGCAATAGGGTATATCTCAACTAGCCTATCATTAGGCCATGCTAGTGATATCTTAACCTCAACATCATAGAAGCTTCTCGGGATATAGTTAACCTGCCTGCCGGCATCAACCTTAATAGCGTTAATGTAATCCTTAAGTATACCACCATAGTATTCTAGCATAAACCCTGCAAAGTCTACTCTAACCCCGTAGATGGTAGTATTCATGTTGGGCTTTAATGGGAACTCTCTCATAACAGTAAATGTTGATTCAAAGACTACCCTACTACTCCTCACACTAAATGCTCTATAGATATCAGACTCGTATAAGCGCCTACTCTCATTATACTCTATTAGCCTCATAGAGTACTCCCCCCATCTTAGCCTAGTAATATTATACTCTAGATCTGCTAAGGTCAAGTCTAGATTATAAAGCTCAATATTAATGGTCAGCCTAGTAGAATCGCTAACACCTAAATCCCTAGCTTCAAAGGCTGCAATCCTCCTATTAGATAGCTGGAGTGCCTGGTTAAGCTTAGAAGAGCTAAGATCAACTCTAACACTAGAAACTAAAACCCTACTACCATCACTAACCTTAACATAGAGTACACCAGAGGTAGAGGAGAGTAGAGCATAGAGTGTATCATTACCTGGTAGTTTAAGCGTACCAAATACAACCATAGTATCTAGAGTTACACGGACAGAGGAGAGGTATACATCCTCACTAGTAATAGCTGCAATACTATTACGCGATAAATAAAAATCTAGTTTAAGCCCAGATAGAATACCGTCAGCCCTAGAACCCCCATAGTCTAACTCAAAACCAACTAAACCATTAGGAACAGCCAGTAAACTAGTAACCCTAAAGTAAACCTTCTCAGAGTAGACTAGAGGAGATAGGGTAAGAGGCATAATAAGTACTAGCATTATGAAGAGAGAGACTAAGACCCTCACACCAAACACCAGGAAAAACCTATATCATAGTAAAGCTTTAAAAACAATAAACCTTAGCTTAGACTAAGCCACTTAAAACAAGCATGGGCTGTTTTCTTCTTAATTTTAGAGGAAATAATTATTAGCTTTGTTTCTATTTACTTTTATTAGTGTTAATTTATGTCTGAGAATTTGTTGAAATCTAGAAAGGCCAGTAGAAGGTTTCAGAAAGCTAGTAGGAGTGGTGGGGGAGAGTGGAGAAGAATATAGTAACTAGGGCTGTTATTGTTAAATTTGAGAAGTTGCCGAGGAGATTGTTTAGTGTATTTGTAGAGCTTGAGGGAATGTATAGGAATATGGTTATTCAACTATTACTCTATGCTGTAGAAGTAACATAACCTCATTTATTAAACTTAAAGCATTAAAGTATAGGGAGTTGAGGAGCATCTACCCAAACATACCATCACACTATGTATATACAGCATGTCAGGGTGCATCACTAGAGCTAAGAGCTTCCTAAAGCTAAAGAAGAAGGGCTTAACTAATGGAGAGTATCCAGAGGTTAGAAGCATATCTATATGGCTTGATGACCGACTATGGAAGCTCGATGTCTATACTAGTGTTAGAATATCTACCCATAAAGACCTAGTAAACGTTGATATTAATACGCATAAACAGTTCTGGAGATATGTAAATAGTGTGTGGAGGTTGAGATCTAAGTGTAGGGTTAAGTTGAGTAGAGGGGAGAGAAGGGGTTCGGGTTTCATAGCAGGTGATATA
>JAUQQR010000064.1 GCA_030549835.1 Thermoproteota archaeon | reverse complement strand
TTCAGTTTTCTGCTAAAGCTTTAGTAGCATTCATTGCTTCCAGCAATTATATCTATGAATTCTCTAAGGAGAGCTGTATAGTTTTTTAGTAATAGTGTATAAGAGCTTTATCCCTACTAGATACTGGCATGAGTCTAATCTTTAGAGTCTTCTGAAGTGTCTTTAGTAAACTCACTAGTCCTATAAAGCTTCTCGGATAACCGATACCTCTCTTGATTCTAAGTAACTAAAAAGCTAAAATTTTTATAGAGAAAACAGTCTACATAGGAAATATGTATAGCCGAGAAATAACATAGTGTAAGATGTTCATGTATCTATATATTAATTTTTAAGAGCTCTTAATTTCAGATGATATGGTGTTAAGAGTGAGCATGGTCTGGTTCTCAAAAGAGAATATTATTCCTGAGGGGACTGCTAGAGTAAAGATTAGAGGTGGAGCTCCAGTCATGGTTGTTAGGCATGGTGGCAACCTATACGCATATCTCGCCGTATGTGATCATAAATACTATGTTTTATGTGAGAGAGCAGTTAAAGATGGTAAGATAATCTGTCCAGGTCACGGAGAAGAGTTTATATTGCCTAGCGGCGAGCCAACAAAGGGTAAAGCTAAAAGTCCCCTCATAAGACTCAAGCTAGAGGTTAAAGACGGAGACATATACGTCGAGGTGCCTAGCCGCAACCTAATCGAGAAGCTAATTAAAGATTCATTATCAGATTAGATCCAGCTACTATCCCATCATAGAAGCTATATATACCAGCCAGGTTTTTAAAGCTTAATAACTTAGATTTAGGTAGGATATGCTGGTAGTGGGCCCGTAGCTCAGCCTGGTAGAGCGGCGGGCTCTTAACCCGTAGGTCCCGGGTTCAAATCCCGGCGGGCCCGCCACACTATACTAGGGCTCCTTACATGCTTCAACACAATATAGTTTATGTAGGGTTTTAGATGTCAGATTATGATGTTTTGAGGTTACACATCTAATCTTATCCTAGAGGAGTCCGGAGAGTGTTGTTCCAGCTTTCTGAGAACTAAGACTAGGTGATGAGCCAGCTATGCTGGACTTAGAGAGACTCCTTTACTGTACTATTATCTTAGTCCTCTTAGGTGCCAAGCTCGATATCTTATCAGCTAATTTCTCTAGCTTCTCTATCATCTCATTCTCTATTAATGCATTTGAGCTTGTCCATGCTATAAACTCTTGGAGTCCTGAGTATAGGTCATTGAATATTATCCTAGCTACTATTCTGAGCTCTTCGCCATCGAGAACATCTAATGCTCTCCTTAATGTATCATCGCTAGGATGCATAAGCCCAGACTTATACTTACTAATAGAGGCTGGAGTTACACCTAGTATATCTGAAACCTCTTTCAGACTCCTCTTATACAGCATAACGTTAATAATACTCCTCCTAGCATCCTTACTTAGCAAATGGATAAACCTATACTCCAAGAATAAAGCACCAGACTCATAGTATAAGATCCTAGCTGTTATAACCAGGTAACCTCTAGCCGAAAATCAAACTAATACTATAAGAGGATATAACCCCTATAGCATACGTTTAAGATATGGAGCCGCCGTAGCTCAGCCTGGCAGAGCGCCGGCCTCGTAACGGTCTAGCGAGAAAGCCGGTGGTCGCGGGTTCAAATCCCGCCGGCGGCTCCAGAGCTTCTAAATGTATCTAGGGGCTAACTCTCAAGAATCATATTCTTAAGTCTACTTATAATATCATCTATTAAAATCTTAGTAATATTATCTAAAACCTTACTTCCTAACAATGATGCTAGCCCCTCAATTACTCCCTCAAACACCCAGTCAATCCTAGTCTTAGAGTCTATACTAGATAATGTAAATGTTAAAGTATAGTGTAGAGTGCTATTTACTCCAATACCTGTGCCTGATACTTTAACTAATCTATACTCAGTGATCTCGATAAATCTACCCCTAACAGTAGCATCTCCTCTTAGAGAACCAATATTAACTACTAGTTCTACTATAAAATCTCCATTATCAGCTATACTAACATTCCTGTATCCAGGGAATGTCCTGGCAAAAACTCTAGGATTAGTTAAGAGCTTAAATACTCTACTAGACTCTTTATCAACTACAAAGGACCCCTCATACTTAATATTCATTGAAGGACACCAATCCTGTTAGAGTTTAAGGCTATAAATAGATTAAAGGCGGTATGGAATTCTCTTATTTACTGGGTCGAGATTAAATTGAAGTTTTAACTCTCTACAATTTAGTATAACATTAATTCTTTATATCTCTCTACTAATTCAACGCTTTTCTTAACATCAGCGAATATTCTTGCTGCCTCCTCTACATCTTGAGCTTCTACTTTTAAAGAGTTTCTTCTTACAGCTATGACTCTCGCTGGTTCTAGTAGCTGGACTGCATATCTTAAGCTCCTCTCTAATCCTATATCTGTTAGCTTTTCTAATGCTTCATCTGTTAGAGGTACTTCTTCTTCATCGGCTCTTATCCTAATAATCTCTCTTACCTCATCTCTAGTATATAGCCTTGTTGTTATTATTAATAATCTATCTAGGAGATCTCTTGGCATCCCGTGAGGTGATTCTATATCTGTTCCCCTAATCTTCGTTATACCTCTATTTGTAGCCATAACTATTATTGGTGAAAAATCACTCTCCATAGCTCTAGTTAGGAATGAGTAGCATTCTAAGTCTAGCATGTGGGCATCATCAATGAACATTACTCCAGGCACCATCTCCGCCTTACCTTCACTAATCATCTTCTTAACTATTTCATCTGACTGCCTCCTATCATCAGCACTTATCTCTCTCTCAGTCTCAAATAATGCTAGTAACCCTGAGAAAGCTACTCTCCTAGCAGCTACACTAATATCAATATCGTGTAGGGTAACTACTCTGATAAGCTCCTTCTTCTTTTTAACAGATCCAGATGGTATTTCAACTTCTCTCTCAACCTCAATATCATATCTCTTTTCACCTCTACCAATAGCTCTACCAAGTTTTCTTACAGCTCCAGTCTCGACATCTATAATAATCACATCCCCCTTTCTAGTATTCAAACTCATTAATTGCTCAGCTATCTCAGGTCCTACGCTAAAAGTTGAGCTATCATCCTTAGTTTCTAAAGTTATCCTAGCACCCCCGATTACAGGGTAGGGGTAGAATGGACTCTGCTTCTTAACATACTTAATATCAGCTACAACTCCCTCAACTACAGCTCTCTCCTCTCTAATCCTAACACCAATAGCTCTCCTCAATGCTTGAAGTAAAATCTCAGTTTTCCTCGGACTACCAACAATCTCACTACCATCTAAAGCTACAAATGGGGTATCTGCCCCGAGCTCTTTAGCCATAGCAAAAGCTATAGCAGTCTTACCAGTCCCAGGTGGCCCTACAATTAATATGCTCCTCCCTCCAAGCTTACCTTCCTTTACAAGCTGAACTATGACGCCGGCAGCCTCTCTAGCCTCCTCCTGCCCTACTAAACCTCCACCTATCTTCCTAGCTTTCCCATTAGTATCGAGACCAAGTCCAACAATATGACTATGAATACTTCTCTTAGCAATTCTAGGTACACTCTTAACTTCCATACTATCCACCTTAGAGTCCCATATACTAGACTATTCCATAAGTAAACTTAAAAATATTAAGATATTGAGGAGTTAAATATTTTAGCATTCTACTCTACTATTTAATCGACGGATTAACCCGAGCACTAATTATATTGTAAGATTATCTAAACCGTTTCCCGTCCTAGGTTTCCTTGAGCCTCCTTCCCAAGGTCTGTCATGGGTCTCGGGGAAACCAAGGCTCACTAAAACATTCATAAGTACTCAGGATTTATAAATCTTATGAGTTATACCCCTATGGATTTAGATTATGTAACGAGGATTTCAATCATAGAGAGGATAGCATGGAAAGCACTACTGTTAGCACATATCTGATTGCGTTAAGAG
>JAUQQR010000063.1 GCA_030549835.1 Thermoproteota archaeon | reverse complement strand
GCCGCCGAACCCTGGCTAAAGTGTAAATGACATCCTAGGATTTAATGTTAAAAGTAATGATCTTATAGCTGGTAGGAGATACTACTCTCTAAACCTCGGAGCCTACCTAGTCTACTGGCTAGCCTCTAGTGATACGAGGGGTTCGAGTTTCATGGTATTTGATGTCAACCCTCGGCTTCACAGACCTCAGACCCCCTTTCATCGTGAGCCATATCATAGGCTTCTACCCGTTCAGGGTAATCCCAACCCACAGCTCCCCATCATAGACTTCCCTCAGGCTCACAGTTTTGGGGAACCCCCACATCTCGGCTTATCCTATATTTGAAATAGTAGAGGTAGTATGTAAGCTTTCCTCTATAGCCGGAGAATGAAATCAACAAATATAGACAGCTATAAAACCCGTAACAGTCGCATCAGGCACTCAAGACATATAATATAATAAAGAAAGCCCTACAAGATAAACCGGGAACACCGGGGCAAAAATCTTTAAAATTCATAATACAATCAATAAATCCAGACACGATAGTACTTATAGTAAATAGTGTAGAGAAGATAGAGGAATACATAGAGGCAATAAAAATAGGAGATATCGACAAGGAAACATTAGAAGAAATAATAAGGATACATGACACCATGATGTATGAAAACCCAGAACTAGAATTAAACGAGTAAGTAGCCCATAGCCTACACTATTATAGTTTTATATTAGGGCCTCTTACCTAGGCTATATCCTAGTATCATTCGCAATATGTATTTAAATTTATAGTTATTAGTTTAGAGTATATATTAGTTAATATAGACTCTGCTTCTAGAATTCTTCTAAGGGAGTCTGTTTGGGTATATTAGAGGTTAATGGTGTTTCTATTAGTGTTGATGGTCGTAGGGTTGTTTCTAGTGTGTATTTAAGTGTTGGTTTCGGCGATATCCTCTATATTCTTGGTCCTAATGGTTCTGGTAAGACTTCTCTTTTGAGGGGTATTATTGGATTTCCTGGTTATGATGTTGTCTCTGGTAGTATTGTCTTTGATGGTGAGGATGTAACCTCTAAACCTATAGAGTATAGGGTTTCTAGAGGTTTAGCTATTGCTCACCAGTTTACTCCTAAATTATCTAATATTGATACTTTGTCTCTCTTAGAGTATGTATGTAGGAGGTTTAAGTGTGATAATCTAAGTGAATCCATAGACTTACTTAATATACGTTACCTCCTCAATAGATCTTTCGGTAAAGGCTTTTCTGGAGGTGAGCTTAAGAGGGTAGAGCTGGCGACTATACTATTACAGAGGCCTAAGCTAGCTTTAATTGATGAGCCTGATAGTGGTGTTGATATAGACTCTATAATGCTCGTAGCTGAGGGTATTAGGAGGCTTCTAGAACTCTCACCATATAAGTCTGTTGTTATTGTTACACATAGCGGTTTAATAGCTAAATTTATAGAGCCTACTAGAGTATGTATAATGGTTGAGGGTACTATAAGGTACTGTGGCTCAGGTAGTCTCCTAGGCGAGGTTTTAAAGTATGGCTTTAAAGTCTTGGATAGAGTGGGTTAGAGAGAGGGCTAAACAGGCACTAGATAAGCCCTCACCCTATGGTGTAGACGTTAATATTAGAGATTACCCTATAGGATTAGAGAGTATAGAGGAGCTTGACCTGAGTAGGACTAGTATTGTAGGTATTGATATTGAGAAAGCTAGTAGAGAAGCATTATACCTACAAGTAGATCATGCAATATTCAAGTATTTGAGTAGAATACCTGGACTAGAGATTTCAAGGATAGAAGAATTTATAGATAGTAACCCTGATATTGCTAGAGACTATGTGTGGAGGCTAATAGATCCAGGAACAGATAAGTATACAGCAGTAGCAGCACTGAGAGGATCGGGAGGATACTTTATAAGAGTTAAGAGAAAATCTAAGATTGACATACCAGTACAGGCATGCCTACTACTTAGATCTAGTTCTCTACAAGCGCCACATAATATTGTTATTGTTGAGGAGGGAGCTGAAGTAACAGTATATACAGGATGCCTAATAATGCCTGAGAGTGCAGGCCTACACATTGGTATTACAGAGTTCTACGTAGAGAGAGGTGGTAAGCTAAGATTCATAATGGTCCATGCATGGAATAACGTAACACACATTAGACCTAGGACAGCAGCCTTAATAGATGAGGGTGGAGAATACGTGTCATACTATATGAATTTAAGCCATGTCAAGACACTACAAACATATCCTAGAGTTAAACTCATGGATAACGCTAGGGCCTACATGGCCTCCATTATACTAGGCTTAGGGGAAGCTAACATAGATATTGGGAGTCTCATAGAGCTTAATGGCTACTCTTCAGGCGAGATAGTCTCTAGGGTTCTGGCTAGAGATACTTCAACTATCTATACGAGGGCTTTAATTAGAGGATCTACAGGTAAAGGCCATATAGAGTGCTCTGGGCTAATGCTAGATGAGAGATCAAAGATAGTAATGCTCCCACAACTTGAAGCTAAAGGCATTAATGCCCAACTTACACATGAAGCATCTATAGGCAAACTATCAGAAGATGAAATAAACTACCTAGTAAGCAAGGGGTTCACTAGAGAAGAGGCTGAAGGAATACTAATCAGAGGATTCATGAACGTAGATTTAACCATACTCCCTGAAAAAGTCAGAAAATATGTAGCTCAAATACTCGACCTCATGAGCAAGAAAGCTCTGTAATAAACACTCTCAGTTAACACAAACTTCACAATAATCCCTCCACACCTTCAAGGAACACCAGGAATACTACTCTAAGACATAGCTATACTAACCTCACTAGTTCTATAGAGCTTCTCACTCACCCCTAGCATAATACATATAGTAGCTTAAACATCTTAAAAATTTATATTAGAAAACAGTCTCCGCTAATAGCACCTAAGCTATTTTTAATCTTCTATTACATTAACTAACACCCGGAAGTGTGATATTACATAACCCTAGGTAACGTGAAGCTAGGCATGGCAGAGCCTGAGATTAAGAGGCTTTATGAGGCAGGTTATATTTACGAGTATAAGATTAAAGTTCGAGAGCTAGTAAGTGGTTTGAGGAGAAATCTCACAATAATTTTCCTGTTTCTTCAGGGTATACCCGGAACACTACCATGGGGCACAATAGTTTATTGGTCTGTAACGTATATGAACGTTAGGTGGGGACTTCCAGAGTCGGCAAGCACGATAGTAGTTATATCAGCCGGGTTTAGGGACTCTTACCGGTATGCTGATTGGAGGCTTGTTATCTGATGCTTTGAAAAATAGGGGGGTGTTCAACTCTAGGATATACGTGTCTATTACTGGAATAGTGAGTGGCATGATTCTAATGCTAGCCTTAATAAGCTATAGTTACCCATATGGAGACATTAGTCTAGGGGCTTTACTTCCTCTAATGGTTTTCGCTTTCATAACATTCACCCCAACAGCCTGGGCTGGGCTTAACTCATCTATAGCCCCATTATTCGGAGGCTTCATCATAGTAGCTTACAAGAGTATAGAAGTTGGGGAGTCTCCTCCTATTACTATGCTTTAGTAACAGCTACACTAACTTGGATTATAACAGTTCTACTCTGGCTACCTTTAATCAAGACTTATAAGGTCGATTACGCTAAATTAGTTAAGACCTTAGAGGAAAGAACCTTTAAGTTTTGATATGTAATTAAAAAGACTTCTGCTAGGCTTCCCCTAACTCCTCGGGGATCTCCTTACTTTCCGCTATCTCCTTGAATATTAGAGAGCTGGGTCTCAGCTTCCTCCTCTTAGTCTCATAGTCCACTCTAGCTAGGCCGAACATCATTTTGAACCCCTGGGCCCACTCGTAGTTGTCCGTTAGAGCCCAGTGGAGGTATCCTCTAACTTTTACTCCATCCTTTAATGCTTTAGCTGTCATTGCCATGTGGGAGGCTATGAATTTGGGTCTTATAATATCCTCTTTATCTGCTATCCCATTCTCTGTAACTATAATCTCTAGATTATACCTCCTCCACACATCTAGTAGGACCTTATATAATCCTTCTGGGTAAACCTCCCAGCC
>JAUQQR010000062.1 GCA_030549835.1 Thermoproteota archaeon | reverse complement strand
TGTATCCACTGGTTATCTATTGATAGTAGGTTTTGTAGTGTTAGGTTTTCTGATGATATTAGTGTGTATTTTCTACCTCTAGACTCTATCTCTTCTCTAAGTCTCCTTACAAGCCATGGCCTGTATTGCCCTGTTTTTACTCCTACTATTATAGCCCACCTCTCTACGCTAAAAGACTCTATTATCTTGTATAGTCTACTCTTATATATCTTCTCTCCTAGGGGCGTTATATCTGTGGATTTACCCTCATAGGGGTCTATCTTAATTACTGGTTTGAATGTAGCTAGGTATAAGCCTACTGGGTGGAATACTCCTCCGCCAAGATATATGAAGATGTCTGCTTTTATAGATCTTGCAAGCCTATAATCACAACCTATTACCTGGCCATCTAGGAAGTATGGCGGGGAGCCTCTAGGTGTAATGGGTTTAAAGCCGTTCTTCTCTAAAATCTCACTAATAGATTTAATCTTATGAGTATGCTGTGCTGTAGTCACTAAGCCTATAATTTTAGCATCATATCTCCTTAATAGCTCTATAGCTCCAAGTACTACATCACTATTAATATCTAGCTTACTTAATGCAGGAACATATATAATCTTAACCCTAAGAGATGCTGGAGGCTCCACGTACTCGTGAGCCAACTCTAAAGGATAAGGACTATGACCAATATGAACTATAAGGTCAGGTTTAATAGTAGCCCATAACTGCCCATACTGTATATCACAGCCGCCATAAACACTATCAGAATGAACATATATATCTACATCTAACCCTACACCTTCCCTTATACACTCAGTTATAAATACACCATACTGCTTTAAGCCATCTGGGAGCTGTAATACTACTCTTGAAGCCTTATTCTCAACTATAGATTTTATAATTCTCTCAATATCCACATGGTATGGGATATTAGTACAGTCCACTCTAGCCACCTTTAAAATTAAATCCTAGCCCAACTTCTCTCAATGTATCTTACCTTTTAATCTCTTAGTTTAAACTTTGATCTTCAGTTATAACACTTAAGTATCATATGTTTAAAGTTATAGTCCTTAAAAGGCCTAATTACTTGCTATGGTATAATGGTGGTTTCTAGTGTTTAAACTACACTTTAAAGATGCTACTATATGGCGTAATATGATAGCTAGTGTAGAGAAGATTTTAGATGAAGGTGTTTTTGCAGCTACTCCTGATGGGATTTCTCTAAGAGCCCTTGATACGAGCCATGTTGTTATGATTGATATATTCTACCCGCGTGAAGCATTTATTGAGTATGAGGTTGAAGGTGAGAGAGTAGATGTTGGCATATCTTTTAGTGTACTATCTAAGATTCTAAGGAGAGCTGGGAAGAATGATGAGCTAGTTTTAGGTGTTGAGGGTAATAATCTCTTAGTAGAGTTTAGGGGGAGAGGGAGTAGGTTATTTAAAGTACCACTCATAAACTTAGTCTACGAGAAACTTCCAGAGCCTAGGATAGCTTTTACTGTGAAAGCAAAAATGCTTGGTAGTATATTCAGGGATACTATCAATGTAGTTAAACTAGTAGCTGATAGTATAACATTTAAGGCTTTTGAGGATAAGAGACTCCTAATTCAAGGTGAAGGCGATATTGCTAGTACTGAGATAGAATTATCTCTAGAAGCTCAAACACTCCTTGAGATGGAGGTAGAGAGTCCTGACTCAGCTAAATACTCCGTAGAGTACTTTACCTACATGACTAGTGCTTCTAGAGTAGCAGATATTATAACCATACAGTACGCTGAAGAAGCTCCTATTAAAGTAGACTTAGAGTATACTGGTGGTGGAAGGTTGACATTTTATGTCTCACCAAGAGCAGAGTAGAGTATTAGAGTTCAAGAAGTGGACTCAAAACTCCCTGAAAACCTTATACCAATTATACTATAAGGTAACAAGTAATATTAAGCTCCCAAGAGATATTGCTAAGAGAGAATTCGCATTCCAACCATTCGATATAGATAGTTATATCAGACACTTATCATTCTATAGCTTCAATGACCTTAGAGAATACCTAGTATTAAACCCTCCTAGACACGCGTACTACTCTATAGCTCTATATGAGCTCCCAGAAGCTAAGAGTATGGAGGAGAAGGGGTGGCTGGGTTCAGAGATCTTAGTCGATATAGATGTTGACCACCTAGAAGAATGTAGAATCGTAAAGGTTGATAATGTAGGAGAGCTTGTAGGAGACGAGTGCCTATTAGAGGGGTTTAAGCAAGCATTAAGAATTAAGAAGATGTTAGAGCGTGACTTTGACATGAATACTACAGTGTACTTTAGTGGTAGTAGGGGATTCCATATTATAGGGTATAACGAGTCCTACTTAACACTTGGTAGAGATGAGAGAGAAGAGATAGCTAAATACATCTCTGGACTTGAGCTCAATATATCATACTTAATCCCAATATCTAGAGATAGGAGTAAGATCAGTATAGCGACACCACTACCTGAAGATCCTGGATGGAGAGGGTTAATAGGAGAAATATTAAGGAGTAGGGGGGCTTCTAGCTCAATAGACTACTCTACTATAAGCAAGATGGAGGATATAATTAGTAAGTTGAAAATACCAATAGATATGCAGGTAACAAGAGATCCATCGAGACTAGCAAGGCTAATTGGTAGTTTAAATGGTAAATCATCACTCATGGTTGTAGAGGTTGAAGAGGATCAATTTACACCTAGCATAGCACTATCCCCCTTTAATGGAGAGCTCACTGTAAAAGCTAAGGCTAGCCTAGATGATATAAAGATACTAGGTTTAAAAATTAGTTTTAAGAAGGGGGAAACTTTAAACCTAGAAGCACCAATAGCACTACTACTAGCCTCTAAAGGTATAGTAGATGTGTTATCGGGGGTAGTTAAAATTAGCTGAGAGTACACCTGTAGGAGGACCCTTCAAAGCAGCAATAGGAAGCCTTGAGCCTCTAACACTAGATCATATAAGAGAGGCTAGGAGACTAATAACTACATACTGTAGAGAACCAGGAGACCTTTGCGAGAACTACATAAAAATCTCTAAGGAAATAGGAGAAGCGATAGCCAATATAAGACTAATAGAGTTATCAAACATAAAGAATTATACAGGCTTAGATCAAAACATAATATCAATAATCAAGAAAATAGAGAACATATACTCCAACTATATACTAGGATTCTACATCACAATAGATGAGGACATACTAGTAGAAATGCAAGCAGACATAAAACTAGAAAACATAAAACTACAAGAAGGCGATATAATAAAGCTCAGTATAGATAAAGCAATACTACTAATAATAACAGACATAGCCAAACCCATAGAAACCTTAGCATTTTATCGTAGCGATTAGGCGAGTATTCTCTCTATTTTCCCTAGAATTTCTGCCTTTCCTCCCCTTGGTTTTACTAGCTGGACACCACATGATAGGCATCTTACTGGGAATGTTGCATGACTAAATATAACCTGGCTATTACCACAGTTAGGGCATATTACAAGGAGGAATCTACTTCTAGGTTGTGGTATTAGTATTTTCTTTCTTTTAAATTCAAAAATAGGAGAGCCCAATAAAGCTCACCTACTTACCTCTATTAACTCAACTTTCTTAAGTCTCTCATTAAGTATATGATTCTTATATCCACACTGTGTACAAGTTATCTTTAAAGTAATCTTCTTATTAACCTTAGCAAGTCTCTTCTGCTCAGGCTTCCTCTTACTACCATAACCCTCCTGCTTCCTCAAATACCTCCTCTGACCCTCAGCCATAGTCCTCCTCTGACCCTGCTTATATATTGATACTGTATGCTCAGTATGAGTATTACATCTAGGGCAGTAAGTCCTAATCTTCTTTGGAAACTTCACATTAACCCCCTAAAATTATAGAATTTTACTGTAATCCTTATATCTCTAAGGGTAATCTATAGGTATGGGGTTCAGCTCTTATAATCATAGCCTCATCCCTTGTTCTCTGCATTTGTCTTGGGCTTGCATCATCCTCTGGAGGCGTTTAGGGTGACCCTAGGCATCCCACATCTTGAATGCTTATAGAGAGCTACTCTTTGGGGGAAGCTTTTATTTATAAGCTCTCTACTCTCTCACCAGGTAGCTCTCAGCATTAAGAATAGGTAGATATGGCTTATAAGCTTTGATGATATAAACTAATATAACAGCTATAAAATTCAAAACAGCTACATTAGGACTAGAGTATATGAGGATTAAACTTAGTACTTAAAATTTGTATATAGGAGAATTTTCTATTTACACTGATATTTAACCTTAATTATATAAGACTTAGATAATGGTATAGCTATGAAGGTGAGAGGATTGAGAAGCAACTCGAGATTACATATAATAAATACTATTATTATCTCATTAATACTACTTATAGGAGC
>JAUQQR010000061.1 GCA_030549835.1 Thermoproteota archaeon | reverse complement strand
TAATAGTAGACTTCTAAGCTAACCCCCCTAGTACTCCAAGCTACTACTAGCCTATCAGCTTTAAACTCACTACCCTCAAACGCTACAAACTCAAGCTCTAGGAGTGGCTCTAAGGGCTCAAAGTCTATGCTCTCAAGCTCAAATGACCCCCTGGCTCCAATAGCTTCTAGTATACTATTAGCTATACTCCTCCACGCCTCAACACCATAGAATACTAGCTCCTCAAATATACTTACCGGGAGCTTCTCCTTAGAAACTCTGAGATCCCTAGTTAGACTAGATATATCGCTAGAATAGCTAGATAAAACATCTACTAGATTAGATACAAGTACGTCGACACTAACACTAATACTCTTTGCTAAACCCTCTAACCTCTCATATACATCTCTACTCAACCTAATCTTAACTTCAATAGACTCACTTGGAGTCTGAGCCACGCTCCTACACCAATGGAGATATAAATTTGGCTCCTAAAATAGAAGATATAATGGTTATATTAGCATGAGTAAGAGTATAACTATTAGAGAGAGATATGAGGCTACATGCTTAGGGTATGATGAGCTCTATAGAAGTGAGCAATATGAGAAGTACTTTGTAGCCCTCAAGAGGGTTAAGCCTAGAGGAGTAGTCTTAGATGCTGGCTGTGGTACAGGGCTCCTAGTAGAGTTTCTATACTCTTGGAAGCTACTAGATGATATAAGCCTATACATATGCCTTGATTATAGCGGCTGTATGACTAGTATTGCTAACTGGAAACTAAAAGTACTATGTAATGGTAAATGTCAGGCTACTATAGGTGATGTAGAGAATATTCCATTAGCTGATAAGAGTGTCGATGTAACATACTCCTTCACAGTCCTAGATCTACTAGATGACCCGTTTAGAGGCTTAGAGGAGATGGTTAGAGTTACTAGAGGTGATATTATAGTTAGTGTTCTTAAATCTCTACATCTTAAAGATAATCTTATCGGTAAATATTCTCTCATAGGCTCTACTAGTAAAGACTTAATATTCAATATTAGAGAGATGGTATAACATATTATCCTCCAATCTTTATAATCTCTCTAGCTTCTCTTATAGCTTGCTGTATCTTATCTACTACATCTAGTGGTGTTATTGTTTCACCCTTCTCTTCTACAGCTAGCTCTCCAGCCCTCCCCGTTATGTATGCTGCAGCAGCTACACTATTAAGTGTATCTACTTGTAATCCTAGTGCTAGTCTCCTAGCTATGAATGACGCTATTACACCTGTTAGAGCGTCCCCAGTACCTCCTACAGCCATAGCTGGGTGACCTGTCTTATTAAGTCTACACCTACCATCTGGAGAGCATATAGCATCTACTGGTGCTTTAACTATAACTGTAGCATTATATGACTCAGCTATCTTCTTAGCCAATGGTAGTGGGTCTACCCTCAGGGGGTCAACTCTCTCTCCTAGTAGCATGCCAGCCTCTCCTCTATGTGGTGTTAGTACGACTTCAGGCCATAGTTTAGCCTTCTTCTCAGCTAGTATTTTTAGGGCGTCAGCATCAATAACTAGATTCTTACCCTTAGCTAGCTCTAATAGTACCTCTAGTAGTCTACGTGTCTCCTCAGTTAAACCCATGCCAGGCCCATATATTATTGCATGAGCTCTCTCAATAAAACCCTTAAGTGTCTCTATAAACTCCTCTAGGGGACCCCTAACTACTGGGATAAAGAATGGGTTAGCTGATGCCGCCTGGAATGCTATGTGTTGTGGTGCAGCTAAGTATACTAGGTCTGCACCTGAGAATGCTGCAGCTCTACATGCTATAATTGGAGCTCCAACATAGGACTGTGAGCCTCCAATAACCAAAACTCTACCACCTAAACCCTTATAAGCATCACGCGGCCTAACAGGAATCCTAGCAATTACATCTCCTGGACCAGCATATAATTCAGCCTCAGTAGGAAACCCTATATCGGCTACATACACTTTGCCAGCATACATTGGCCCATGATCTATGAATAGCCCCCTCTTAGGCTTATGCATTGTAACCGTAATATCAGCCCTAGCAGTACCCTCAGCAGCAATCCCAGTATCTGGATCTAAGCCTGTAGGTATATCTACTGCTACTCTGAAAGCACTACTCTCGTTAAAAACTCTTAGTGCATCCCTAACAGGGCTCCTTATAGGTCCTCTAACACCAACTCCTAGGATAGCATCTATAACTATATCTTCACCTGATAGCTCAAGCCACCCCCTAGAGCCTGGGGTATAGACCTTAATACTAGCTGATTGTAATATATACTTTAAGTTATCCCTCGTATCAGGATGTGTTGTAAGCTGTGGATCCCATAGTAAGTGTACTGATACTATAGAACCACGAGATGCTAAATGTCTAGCTGCAACAATACCATCACCACCATTCCCCCCACGACCAGCAAATACTGCAACACGTTTACCCTTAACATCACCATATATACACTCAATAGCATCTACAATAGCTCTACCAGCATTCTCCATAGCCTTACCTAAGCTAACACCCCACCATACACTATTAGCCTCAATAGCCCTCATATCCTCAACACTAATAGCCTCACCTAGAGAAGCCTCCCTAATACCAGGGCATATCAAGCACTCATCCCAGGATTAAATGCATAGGTTAGGGGTTAAAAGTTGACTTAAGAAAATCTATACTCTATACTTTTAAAGGTTAAGCTATATAAAAATATATGGAACAGGTGTTCCATATGTATACTGTTAGCATCCCAGAGATCCCTATAGTTGATAGCATTAAGCTCCCGTCTAGAGAGACTGCAGTTATAGTTGTAGATATGCAGAATGACTTCGTCAAGCCTGAAGGTAAACTCTTTGTTCCCACAGCTCCTAAAACTATAGAGCCTATTAGAAGACTCTTAGATAATGCTAGAGCTAGAGGCGTTAAAATATTTTATACTAAGGATACACACTACGAGGGAGACCCAGAGTTTACTATCTGGGGCGAGCATGTCAGGTATGGTAGCTGGGGCTGGGAGATTATTGATGAGCTTAAGCCTACAGAGAGAGATATAGTAGTAATTAAGACTAGATATGATGGATTCTACGGTACACCACTCGATGACCTACTAAAAGTCTATGGAATCAAGAATATAGTTGTTACCGGAACAGTAGCTAATATATGCGTCCTACATACTGCTGCTAGTGCAGCTCTAAGATGGTATAAGGTTATAGTACCAGTAGACTCTATCAGTGCCCTAAATGAATTCGACTACTACACAGCTTTAAGACAGATAAGCTTCCTATATAAGGGTATACTAGTCAGGAGTGTTGACAGCCTAATATTCGAGTAAAACAAGACTCAGGGATATTAAATACTACACTCTCATAACCTGGAATACTAGTACCCTTCTTTACCCTAATAACAGCAAACCCCCCACTAACATATACATCCCCAGGAGACTCAATCCTAACAAAATCACCACACTCTAAAACCCAAAACACAGTATAATCATAATCAGCCCTAGTAGCCCCATAAAAGTTCTCATAAACATTAAAACCAACCCTAGGCCTAAAAGGTATAGTTATAAAGAATATAGCAGAGGACCTTCCAGGATAACCCCTAACACTAATAGAAGCATTAACAACAACAGCCCTAACATCAGAACCATTAACAACAATCCTCTCCTCATCCATAAGCCTCTGCATCTCAAACCTAAGCCTCTCAACCTCAGCCTCCAACAACAAACCACCACTCCTCAACAAACCCCAATAAGACCTCCCAGGATCACGATAATCAAAAACAATAGTATACCAGATAACACCACTAAGAGAAACATGAAAGAAACCCTCACCATAAACAGGAACAACCAAGAAACACAACCCCACAAAACAAACCAAAAAGAAAACCTATTAACCCCCAACCCCACAATAGGTAAGAGTAACCAAAAAAGTAAAACCAATAAAGAGAAGATAGAGACAAACACAACACAAACCTTTAAAGCCTAAACTCCCTAAATGAAACTAAGAAAAACCCAAATAATAAAACTAAATACTTAAATTCTAAATGATAACTATAGATACAATTATACTCCCTAAAGGGATAAATATTAAAGGCGATGACAAAGCCTCTAAAGGGGGGATTTAAGGAAAGATTAAGAAGATGTTTAAAGCATAAAACGGAAACTCCCTAAAGGAAATAGGAAAGGCAATCAAGAAAATGAGAGAATAGAGTAGAAATTAAGAGGGATATCTTGATAATACAAAACAGAATATACATTAACTCTTTAAGCCATTAGTTTTTCCTTATTAACTTGAATGGGTAAAATTATATGTTAAATATTAGTGTTAAGCTTTTAGAGTATACTTGGGATGCTCCGAGGATTATAGCTGTAGCCTCTAAGACTAGCTTGTCCCGCAAGCCTCTAGACAGGTTAATAGATATAAGTAATGAGGAGGTTGATGTATGGATTAGAGAAACATACCGTAGAATGCA
>JAUQQR010000021.1 GCA_030549835.1 Thermoproteota archaeon | reverse complement strand
GGGGAAACCCCCACATCCTGGCTTCCAGCTCTACCTTTAATAATAGGTTAGAGGGGAACCCTTATAAACTTTGTCTATATCAACCAATATTAACAGATATAAAACCAGAAACAGCTGCGTTAGGCTTAAGGAATAAGATCGCGTGAAGCCAACAAAAAGATTCCAAGATAGAGTAATAGAGAAGAACAAATTAAAATCACTAAATGCACATAGGCTTAAACAATCAGCAATCAGATATATCCATAAGCAGATAGTAGAGAAAGCATCAGAACATGGAGTTAGAGCAGAACTAGCAGATCCAAGAAACACGTCAAAGAAATGTCCATTATGCGACTCCAGCCAAACTCCCGTAACAGGCAATGCCCAGAGGAGAGGCTGGAGTCCAAGACTCTTAATGTGTAGTAAATGCGGCTTCGCCCATGATAGAGACGTGGTAGGATCATGGAATACAGCCCTAAAACTGGATGTAAGCCCTTGTGCCGTAAGGCTCAAAGGGTGCCCATGACCCCCGCGTAGAGTGGCCAGTAGCCACAGTGACCCACGGAACAGGAGGCACAACCCACTTTAAAAACCTAGGATGGGAAACGGAGTTTAAAATAGATAAACAGATTGTAGTATTGTTTTAATCTTTTAACTTCAGAATATACCTTTATTAGGTTTCTTTTACATAGAGCAAAGCTTATAGGGAGCGGATTTGATATTAGGTAGGCTTAGTAGCCCAGTATTAACGGTAAGAGAGAATTATGCTCAGGCTATGGCTGTGACAGCGCCTTTAGGTAGTGTTATTTCTACTACTACTGTAGCTGTTGCTTATGCTGGTAATGGTGTCATTCTAGCTACAATTCTAGCTTTTATTGCTAGTGCTTTCTGGGTTTATACTTTAACTATTTATAGTAGGAGGATTGCTAGTGCTGGTGGCTACTATACTTTTGTTTATGCAGCTTATAGGAATAGGGCTCTCGCATTTACTGAGGCTATTATAGAGCTCTCCTCATTCATATTCCTTAATGCTGTAAATGTTATGGCTATATACTTAATGATATCGTCTCTACTTAAATTCTATGGTTTTAGAGAGGCAAATATAATCTTACCATTTATATTAGGATTTAGCCTCTTATATCCAACTATAGTATCCTATGTGATGCATATTAGGAGACTCCTAGGTACCATTGTAATAATTGTAGCTACTCTTGAAGTCCTACTACTTATAGCTTTATTCATAGTAGCTATTAGGTATGGCTTTAAATTCGACATATTAATACCTCCCCCTGATGTAAGCCTAGCTAGCTTAGCACTAGCATTCATAATAATCCTTGTTAGTATTGATGGAGTTGGTACAGCCACTTACCTGGGAGAAGAGACTAGGAAGCCTCTAGATAATGTTACTAAGGGTATGTGGCTAGCATTCATAATAGGAGGATTGTCTATGATAGCGGGAACATACGCTATGATAGCACTATGGCCTTCTACTCTAAGTCTAATCTCATACTCAGAGCAGCCACTCATAGATATTATGGCAGGCTACGGTCTAATACCAGCAGTACTAGTCATAATAATAGCTACTAAGAGCCTCCTAATATCAAATATAGGGACAACGGTAGCAGCTGCACGTATACTATTTAATTTATCTAGAGAGAAAGCTGCACCAGAAATATTCCAATATACTAATAAGTATAAGCAGCCACACATAGCCACACTAACAGTAGGGATTGTTACAATAATTATAACAATAACCTCACTAGAGCTCCTAGGCGCGAGAGAAGCATTTATACAATTAGGAGCTGTAACAGGCATACTATGGATACTAGGTAGAGTAATAGACTCAGCTGGGGCACCACTACTCCTACATAGGTTAGGTGAAGTAAAATTATCTATTAAGAATAGAGATGTCGCTATCCCAGTTATAACAACAATACTAAACTCTATAGGCCTGCTAGTATCTGCACTAGACATAACCATAACCAGTATATTAATGCTAACATCAATAACCATAGTCGGGTTAACATGGTACACTCTTATAGCTAGATACGGAATACCAGGAGAACTGGTAATAGACAATAATAGTAATATAGTAAAACTAGAGGATTATATAAACATAGCATACAAGAGGAGTAACAATACAGTCAACTAGCTACAGCCTAACCTTACATTCAATTATACCATTATAAGCCTCTGACTTCCGCTTGCCCCTAGAGGGTCTAGCTTAAAAAGCCTAGCTAAATTCTATATTCTATGAGAATACTCAGTACTAGGTGATTTATTAGGTGGTTTTATATGAGTTTAAGTGTTGAGGAGGCAAGATTGGTTGCTAATGGTTTAGGTAACCCGGTTTCTAGTCTTCTCCCTCCTCTTATGTTATCTGGTAGTCTACTCTTAGCTATTATACTTTATTTTCTAGCAGGGCCTAGTGTTATTGGAGCTGTAGTTGTTTCTATTTTACTAGTTTTTGCTATTATTGGTGGTTTATTAGAACTCTATTATCTAGTTTTAGCTGAGTATGCTTTTAGATTTACTATGGGGAGGAGTTTTGGTCTAATAAATTTTATCTTTATACTCGTAGCTCTCGGCCTCTATTATAGCCTTATAGGTGTTGTTATTATATCTTATAGGCTTAAATCGTATAGTTTAATTGTTAATTGCCAGTGTAGATGGGGTATTATAGAGCATATTTTATCACTAGGACTCTTATTATCTAGGAGTCAGTATTGTGTAGCTATTTGTCTTAGGGAGAGAGTAGAGGAGAGCTTAATGAAAACTGAAACTCTAAGTATAGAGGCTGGTGCTACTCTAAGTAATAGTGAGAGCTCCTATAATAGTAGGTGTTATAGTTGAGTAGTAGGGTTGATGAGTTAATTAATAGCCTTATGAAGTATTCCCACCTAATAGGTGGAGTTATTGATATTGAGTGGGTTAGACTCATTGAATCAATCCAAACTAAGATCATAGATGATATTAGGGGAGAAGCAGGTTCTTATGATAGTCTACTAAGCTTCATAAATAACCTAGAATCTACAGGTAAACTCTATGAACTTATAGAGTCTATAGCTAGAGAAATAGGAGAAGAAGTTCCTGACCCGAAGATAGCTCTAACAGGAGCTCTAGCAGGAGACTTAAATATTCAAGGATCTAAACCAGCTATTATAGCTTTACAAGCTATAGCTAGAGCTTATGCTGAAATTAAGTTGAGTAGTGGACCAGTAATAGAGCCATCAGCAATATGCCCAATTTGTGGCGCTAAGAGTGAGACAATGTATAAGCGTGGTAATAACTACTACATGGTATGCCACTTCTGCAGCTACACCTGGCTACAATCAGAGAATAAACCTACATGTCCATACTGTGGAAACCAGTCTGAAATAACACTAGGAATAGTATCAGATAAAACTATGAGAATAGCCTTAATTAAGTGTTGGGAGTGCGGCTCAACATGGAGAATTATACTAGATGAGTCAATAAAAGCCCCCCTCATACTACTACCATTAATAGCTATGGCAGCAGAGAAATTTAGAAATGTAATTAGAGAGATAGAGAAAGAAAGTGGATACTCCCATTATAGTCTAGAATAGTAAAGCATACATACTCATTAAAACTTATATACTTCGTAAAGAGAATTAGTAAAATTAATCTTTATAAAATTGTAAGGCTATTGCTTAATTAAGGTTGAGCTCTTAGCTATAATGAGGGATTAGCTTGGCTGGCTCATAGCCGGTATTCCTAGTATTTTCTCAACATACTTAGCTGTTATCTTGGTAGCTGTGCCTCTAGTCCCGTCTACTATCACTTGTTTTGGCTTGGCTTCTCTAACATAATCAATTATTTCTTTGAATGTTGCATGGTCACTAAAGCTTACTCTATATATGTTATCTTTTACTTCAATAGCTGGAGCTCTTAGCTCCCATCCTGTTACAAGTATTTTTGTTAACTTACTCTTACTCTCATTATACTCGCTTGCATGCCTAAATATTATTGAGTTAGTATACTCATCACTACTAGTCATTATTGGGTCTAACTTTACATTATAGAATTTCTCTGCTACTCTAGCTATCTTTAGACCTTGTAAATCTACTATGAAAGATTCCTTAATGCCCCTAATTCTAAGCTCCATCATAATCTCCTGTATTTTACCATGGTAAGCATATATTACTACTGATCCTTTTTTAAGAGACTCCTCTACTATATTAATTAATGCTGCCATAGCCTCCCAGTCTGCCCACTTCCTCTGTAAATGGGGGCTACCATAGGTTGCATCTATTACTAGAATATCTAAATCCATTAGTGGAGGTGTTCCAGGCATCTTAAAGTCGCTAGTATAGCCTACTCTGTAGTCTCTAGTCTCAACTAGTACTTGAGAGCTACCTACTATATGTCTTGCTGGTACTAGCGTTAACGCCTCTCCTAGTATCTCTATAGGCTTCCAGTAGTCTAGGCTAAGCATCTTATCCATGGGTATCTTATATCCTAGTATATCTAAGATCTCTAGCGTATAGCTTGTTCCAGCTACTAGAGTACACTCTCTGATACTCTTCTCTAATTCTAGTATGTGGTCAGCGTGTATATGTGTAACTATTCTTACGGGCCTACTACTGTGACCGTCTACTGTGAAATTTGATCCTAGAAGTATTGCTCCACTCCTAGTTACTCTAGCCTTAATAGACTCCATGAACTCCTCCTCTAGTACTAGCTTTTCTTAGCTCTCTCTATAGCCTCAAATATCTTCCTCCTAGCCTCCTCTACACCTCTCCATCCAGTAACTCTAACCCATTTACCTGGCTCTAACTCCTTGTAATGCTCGAAGAAATGCTTTATCCTAGACTTAAGAGAGTCTGGTATATCATTTACATCTCTCCAGCCTGCAAAGTAGGGGTCTAGTTTAGCTTTAGGAACAGCTATAACCTTACTATCAGGTCCTTCTTCGTCCTCCATCTCAAGTAATCCTATAGGTGTAACTTCAATAATAGAGCCTGGTAGTATAGGCTCTCTACTTATAACTAAGACATCAACTGGATCCCCGTCTTCCTCCATAGTTCCAGGTATTAGGCCGTAGTTGAATGGGTAAACCATACTAGTATATAGGAATCTATCAACTTTAGGTAAACATGCCTCCTTATCAAGCTCATATTTAACAGAACTATTCATAGGTATCTCTATTATAACATTAACTATATTAGGCACGTCTCTCCCAGGTCCTATCTTATCTAGGCAGCCCATAGACCCTAACCATGACTATAATCTATGCCTCAGGCTTATAAGGCTTGAATATAGAGTTGTCTTTGTGGACGACCATATGGGGAGGAGGATGAAGCTTGGCTAAGGCTAGGCATGTTAGGTTCCAGGTACCAGATGATCTAGCTGAAAAGGTATATGAGGCTATAGTAAAGGTTAGAGAATCAGAATCTGGTAAGATAAAGAAGGGTGTTAATGAGACTACTAAGGCTGTTGAGAGGGGGTTAGCAAAACTAGTAGTTATAGCTGTTGATGTAGACCCTCCAGAGATAGTAATGCATCTACCATACCTATGTGATGAGAAGAAGATACCATACGTATATGTGCCTAGTAAGAAGAGGCTTGGAGAAGCAGCTGGTATAGAGGTTCAAGCATCAAGTGTAGCTATAATAGAGCCTGGAGAAGCAGAGTCTCTAGTGAAAGAGATTATAGATAGAGTTAGAGAGCTTAGATCAAAAGCAGGAGTCTAAAGGTCAACTATCTCTCTCATAATAACATATTCTCTAAGCACACTAGTAGTCCTTAAGAGTTTTAAGCTTTAATAAATTATCAAGGGATTAGAGGGAGTATTTAGTGGAAAGTAGAGAAATACCACAATTCAGGTATATTGTTAGGATTGCTGGGACAGATATAGATGGTAAGATGAAGCTAGTCTGGGGTCTAGCATCAATTAAGGGTATAGGATACTCTACAGCATTAGCAGTAGCTAGAATCCTAGGTTTAAACCCTGAAATGCTTATAGGTTACCTAACAGAAGAGCAAGTATCTAAGATAGAGAGTGTAATCCAAGACCTCACAAAGCTAGGATTACCAAGCTGGATGTATAATAGGAGGAATGATATAGAGAGTGGAGTCAACCTCCACCTAATAGGCTCAGACCTCTTACTCTACGCTAGAAGAGATATTGAGAGGGAGATTAAGATAGGCTCGTGGAGAGGTGCTAGACATAAATTAGGCTATAAGGTGAGAGGACAGCGCACTAGAACTACTGGAAGACTAGGTATGACTGTAGGAGTTAGAAAGAAGAGAACAGGTCAACCTCAAAAGCAGGAGAAGACGTCTAAGTAGTGGTGGATAGCATTGGGAGATCCTAAAAAACCTCGTAGGAAATGGAGAGGGCCGAGACACCCGTGGATTAAAGATAGGTTATTAAGAGAAATTGAGTTAATAGGTAGGTATGGTTTAAAGAATAAGAGAGAGCTATGGAAAGCTGAGACTCTAGCTAGAACATTTAGGCATAAAGCTAGAGCTATACTAAGTTTACCTGAGGATGCTAGAGAGAAGGCATTGAAAGCACTCGCATCTAGGCTTAAGACATTAGGCTTAATGTCTGGTGATGTAACCGTAGACGCTATACTTGGCTTAACAGCAGAGCATATATTAGAGAGGAGACTACAAACAATAGTTTATAAGAAGGGATTAGCGAAGACGATACATGAGGCTAGACAATTAATAGTCCACTCTCATATATCAATTGGGGGACGTAGAGTAACATCTCCAGGCTATCTTGTAACCATAGATGAGGAGCCACTAGTAGAATACTCTCCAGGAAGCCCATATAGAGAGAGAATTGAAACAGTTAGTAAGTGAGGTGGTAGGAGATAGCACTCCAATCTAGAGAACTTAAATGGGGGATAGCTCATATATATAGTAGCTTTAATAATACACACGTCCATATAACTGACCTAACTGGAGCAGAGACTATAGCTAGGGTTAGTGGAGGGATGGTTGTTAAAGCTGATAGAGAAAAACCATCACCATATGCTGCTATGCTAGCCTCAAGTAGAGCTGCTCAAGCAGCATTTGAGAAGGGGATTGTATCTATACATATTAAGGTTAGAGCCCCTGGCGGACATGGACCTAAGACGCCCGGGCCTGGAGCTCAAGCTGCTATAAGAGCCCTAGCTAGGTCGGGCTTTATTATAGGTAGGATTGAGGATGTAACACCTATACCTCATGATACTACTAGAAGACCTGGTGGTAGGAGGGGTAGGAGGGTCTAAGGCTATTGTCTGAGAAGAGTATTAAAATACTCGAGATTAGAGGTAATAGTATTAGTCTTATAATTGAGGGTTTTAGTGTAGCCTATGTTAACTCTATAAGGAGACTTATATTAACTGATGTACCAACATTAGCTATAGATTTCGCATATTTCTACGATAATAGTACTGATGTATATGATGAGATGATAGCTCATAGGCTTGGATTAGTAATTCTTAGATCTGATATAGCTTTAGAAAAGTATGCTTTACCTGAGATCTGCTCCCAGATTGAACCTCCAAATCCTAAATGCTTTGTTGAATTATTCTTAGACTATAGTCTAGGTGATGATACTAAGACAGGAGTATATGTTAAGGTTAGGGATCTTAAAATAAGTGATCCAGATGTTGAGCCTATATACCCAGATACTCCTATAACCTATATAGCTCCAGGTCAGAGACTCCACCTAGTAGCTTATGCTAGGCTAGGTAGAGGTAGAGAGCATGCTAAGTGGAGTCCTGCTAGTATATCTATACTCAAGTATACACCTATAGTATACTATGATGCAAGTAAGGTTACCAGGGAATGCCTAGACTGTATAGCAGGCTACCCTATGCTAGTTAATGCTTTAGAGAGTCAAGCGAGGGGTAGAATAGAGATTTATGGTATGATTAATACTAGTGGTTTGAGGTACTGCGCTGAGAGTCTATGCAAAGACTCTATAAGGGTAGAATATAGTCCTAATATACTTCAGTTAATAGTTGAAGGTACCGGAGCCTTAAAACCTGAGAGGATAATATATGAGGCTACTAGAGTTCTAGAAGATAAGATTAAGAGCCTTAGAGCCCAGATTGATAAGCTAGAGGCTGACGGGAAGTGAAGCGTACAGGACCAACAAATATAATAACTAGGAAGCTGATTAGAATGTTGAGGAAAGCAGGTAAGCTTAATAAGAGTAATGCTTGGCTTAAGGTAGTAGAAGAGCTTGAGAAGCCTAGAAGGCGTAGAGTAGAAGTTAATATAAGTAGAATTAATAGGTATGCTAGAGAAGGTGAAATGATAATAGTACCTGGAGTAGTCTTAGGCTGTGGGAGTATAAAGAAAAAAGTATCAGTTGCAGCTCTTAAATTTACTAGAAGCGCTAGGAGGAAGCTCTTAGAAGCAGGCTGTAATATAATGACTTTAAGTGAAGCTATTAAGGCTAATCCTACAGCTTCAAATACTAGGATAATTGCTTAGGGTGAATAGTATGAGTCAAGAGAAAGAAGTTATCGTAGACGGGACTGGTATGATATTAGGGAGGCTAGCTAGTATAATTGCTAAGATGCTACTAAAAGGTTATAGGGTATATGTTGTTAATGTTGAAAATATAGTTGTAAGTGGTCGTAGATCAACACTCATACAATACTATAAGAGGACAATACTAAATGTTAAGAGCCACTATTCCCATAAATGGAGGCCTAAGAGGCCTAGGAGCCCTATAAGATTATTTAAAGCAACTGTTTGGGGGATGCTCCCCAAGAATAGTAGAGGTATTAGAGCATTGAAAAGACTTAAAGCTTATATTGGTGTCCCAGAAGAGTTTAAAGGTAAGAGCTTCACTAGATTTGAGGAGGCAGATTCAAAGAAGCTTAGTAGACCACCTACACCACTTAAAGTTATAGCCAGAGAACTTGGCTGGAGAGGTGTTGAAGCTTAAGTATTACAGATACAATACTAAATATATTATCTGGTAGAATAGTTGTTTCTAGTGGTAAGAGAAAGACTGCTGTAGCTATAGCAACAATTAGGAGTGGGAAGGGTAGAGTATGGGTTAATAGAATACCTATAGAAGTATATCCAGTTGAGGTAGCTAGGCTCAAAGTCCTGGAGCCAATACTAATAGCTGGGGATAGTATTAGGAACTTAGTCGATATAAATATTAGAGTTAGGGGAGGTGGTTTTATGAGTCAGGCTGAAGCAGCTAGAATATCTATAGCTAGGGGGCTCATAGAATTCTTTAAATGTGAAGAGGAAGATGAAGCCTGTAAGAGGTTAAATGAGATTAGTATTAAGCTCAAGAAGCTACTTGAAGAATATGATAGGTTCATGTTATCAGGAGATCCTAGGAGGACTGAGCCTGAGAAGCCTATGATGTATAGTGCTAGGAGGAGGAGGCAGAGGTCTTATAGGTGAATTCACATGCTACCCCCAGTTAGATGCTTTACCTGCGGCGCCCCTATAGGGCATTTATGGGAGGAGTTTAAGAGTAGAGTATCTAGAGGTGAGGATGCTGGAAAAGTCTTAGATAGTTTAGGTGTAACTAGGTATTGTTGTAGGAGAACTCTAACAACAACTATAACATATATAGAGGATTTAGCTAAATATTCTATATTTAAGGGTAAGAGGGAGAAGATTGTGAGGAAATACTTCTTAGTAGAGACTGGGGAAGGTGAAGGTGAGAGTTGGAGACCCTAGTCCCAGTAGAATTATATAGGAAGATGGGTGTAATAGTTGGTACACAGATATGTACTAAGTATATGAAGAGGTTTGTCTATAAGATTATCCAAGAAGGCTTCTATATTCTAGATGTTGCTAAGATAGATGAGAGGCTTAGACTAGCAGGTAAGTTCCTATCAACATTTGAGCCTGAGAAGATAGCAGTAGTCTCAGTTAGAGTCTATGGCCAGAAGCCTGCATATATGATGTGCAAGTATGTAGGCTGTAAGGCTATACTAGGTAGAGTAATACCTGGAACTTTCACTAATCCTAGACTAGAGTATTATCTAGAGCCAGATGTTGTACTAGTAACAGATCCTAGAACTGATAGGCAGGCTGTCATAGAGGCTTCAAAAGCTGGGATCCCAGTAGTAGCTTTTGCAGATACTGATAATAAAGTTGAGCTAATAGATCTAGTAATCCCAGCTAATAATAGGGGTAGGAAGAGCTTAGCACTACTATACTGGATTTTAACCAGGGAGATCCTTAGAAATAAGAATATACTTGCTCCAAAACAAGACTTAGATGTCGGGCCGGAAGCATTTATGGTCCAGAAGACTGTAGAATCTGAGAGTTAGAGTATATTATCGCTTATAGCCTTAAACCTCTACATTATCTAAGGGTGTTACGTTGAAGATTAGATTACCATACCATGCTGGTAGCTTCTACCCATCGAGACGTGAGAGTCTAATAGAATCAATAAAGTCAAGCTTTACACACAGACTAGGCCCCGGAAGCCTACCATCAGGTGTAGGAGCTGAGAGACTATCATATGCATATATAGTACCCCACGCTGGATACATGTATAGTGGCCCTATAGCAGCTCACGCCTACCTACAAATGTCCCGTGAGAAGCCTCCAGAAACAGTAATCCTAGTAGGACCAAACCATACAGGACTAGGATTACCAGTATCAGTATACAAGGAGGGCTACTGGAGAACACCACTAGGAGATGTAGAAGTCAATAGTGAGGTTAGTAGACTAATAGTAGAGTATACAGGATTCACAGCCTACGATGAGAAAGCACACATATACGAGCACTCCATAGAAGTCCAAATACCATTCCTACAATACATATACAGCAACAACTTCGAAATAACACCAATAGCAGTAATGGCACAAACAGAATCAATCTCTAAAGGAATAGCCGAAGCAATACTAAGAATTATTAAGGAAAACGGAGTAGACGCAATACTAGTAGCCACAACAGACCTAAACCACTACGAACCACACGACATAACAGTAGAAAAAGACATGATAATAATAAAAGAAGCACTAGAACCAGACCCAGAAGGAATATTCGAAGTAATAGATAAATACAATATAACAGCCTGCGGGCCAGGACCAATGGCAACAGCAATCTACATAGCAAAAATCACCGGAACAAAACCAATACTACTAGCACATGCAACCTCAGGCGACATAACAGGAGAAAAAGACTGGGTAGTAGGATATACAAGCATAAAAATACAAAAAGCAAAAACAATTTAAAGTAAGATCACCCATGATAGAATTAAATATTTAAACTATGTATAGTAATAGTTAAAGAGTGGTTATCCTCCCTAAAGGGACTCGTATATAATGGCGATGACAGTGTCCCTAGAGGGGAGTAAGAAAGATTAAGAAGGAGCCTAAAGTATAAAACAGAAACTCTCTAAAAAGAATAGAAAGCTGGTTAGATATATGTTTTTAGGTTTTTAGGTTTTACAATGTTGGGAATAGAGAGTGTGTAGGTTTGCTGTTGTAAAGTTAGGTGGTAGTGTTGTAACTTTTAAGGATAGGTTTGAGAGTGTTGATTTGGATAGTTTGAGGTTTTTGTCTGTTCAGCTTTCATCTTTTAAGGGTTCGGGGGGTTCTCTTGTTGTTGTTCATGGTGGTGGTAGTTTTGGCCATGTTGCTGTTTCTAGGCTCTTGGCTGAGAAAGGTAGGCTTGAGCCTGGGGATTCTAGTTTAATTCAAGAGTCTATGTTTAGGTTGGCTCTTATAGTGTTGGGTGTTCTTAGGGAGTATAATCTTAGGCCTGTTCTTCATCCTCCACACTCTATATGTTATAGTGTTGATCCTAGTTCTTGTATGTTTGATTTGATTCAGAGAGATTTAGTATTAGGTTTAACTCCTGTAACTTATGGTGATGCTATACCTGAGGGGGGTTCAACTAGGATTATTAGTGGGGATGAGTTAGCAGTAGAGTTGGCATTAAGACTTAATGCTGACTGTCTGATATTCGTTATTAGAGCCCCAGGAGTATTAGATGAGAATGGTAGAGTGATTAAGCTCTTAGACTCAATAGATAAACTTAGAGTATATGAGATTAAATATATGGACGTAACTGGTGGGATAGTAAATAAGATTAGTTTAGCACTAAAGGCTTCAAAGAAGGTTAGAGAAGTTAGAATTGTTGGCTTAGAAGATTTAGAGAATGCGCTAAATATGAGAGATGTTGGAACGAAGATAAAATCTATGTAAACAACTAAGATATATGCCAGTTTTTGATTCTTTACTCAGAGAGGTTTAAATAATCTCTAGTTTAGAGTAGGATTTGGTGTTTATGTATTGAATGATACTGTGTCGAGGAAATTAGAGCATATTAAGCTAGTTGTTTCGAGTAAAGTTGAGTCTAGTGAGTCTACATTATTAGAGTATGTGAGGTTGATTCATAATCCTCTACCTGAGGTTAATCTAGGTGATGTAGATTTAAGTGTACCATTCTGTGGTGGTGGGAGGCTTAGAGCTCCACTAATGATTACTGGTATGACTGGTGGTCATAGGGATGTTGCTTGGATTAATGAGAAGCTTGCTATGATTGCTGAGGAGTTTGGTATTGCTATGGGTGTTGGTAGTCAGAGGGCTGCAATTGAGGATCCAAGTGTTAGGGAATCATTTAGTATTGCTAGGAGAGCTGCTCCAAATGTTATACTAGTAGCTAATCTAGGTGCTCCTCAGCTGGCTAAAGGTTATAGCTTAAGGGAGGTTAGAGAAGCTATAGATATGATTGGGGCAGATGCTATAGCCATACACCTCAACCCAGGGCAGGAAGCTTTTCAAGATGAGGGCGAACCTATATATGCTGGGGTGTTAGGTAGAATTATTGATATAGCTTCTAGGCTAGACGTACCAGTTATAATTAAGGAGGTTGGGACAGGTCTCTCTAGAGAGGTTATCTCTAAGCTATACTCTGCGGGGATTAAATGCTTTGATGTATCTGGGCTAGGGGGGACTAACTGGATTAAAGCTGAAGTTTTAAGATCTAAGATTAAGCATGGAGCACCCCTAAAGCCTGCTGGGAGTCTTGAGGATTACTGGGGAACCCCTACAGCTATAGCAATAGTAGAGGCTAGAATAGCTGCTCCAAAAGCGTACATTATTGGTAGTGGTGGTATTAGGAATGGATTAGATGTAGTTAAAGCAATATCCTTAGGAGCTGATATTGCCGGTATAGCCCTACCAGCTCTTAGAGCCCTCGTTAATGGTGGATTTGATAGTTTAAGGAGGCTCATAGAATCTATACTATACCAGGTTAAGGTATCAGTATTCCTAGTAGGTGAGACTAGAGTATGGGGGCTTTGGAGGTCTCCAATAGTAGTAACTAGCAGGTTGAGGGAGGAGCTAGAGATGAGGGGGGTAGATGTAGATTACTATATAAGGAGTCTTAGACTCCAAACACTATTATGGAGGATGAGAGGAGATGGAGGATATTGAGTATATTCTACTAAAATATGCTAAAATAATAGACCACTATATACTAGAGAGGCTAACTGGAACACCTGAAGAGCTCTATAACGCAGCCCTACACCTAATAAGAGCTGGAGGTAAGAGGCTTAGACCAACACTTACACTACTAGTAGCTAGACTATTAGGAGGAGTTGAAGCTGAGAGTAGAGCCACCCCCCTAGCTGCAGCTGTAGAAATATCACATAACTTTACACTAATACATGACGATATAATGGATAGAGACGACTATAGGAGGGGGGTGCCGACAGTACATAGATTATGGGGCGAGTCCTGGGCTATACTAGCAGGAGACTTACTACACGCTTACGCCTATAAATTCGTAGTTAATAGCGTAGAGTACGGTCTAGGTAAGAGTGAATCCCATGAGGCTATGAAGATACTAACAACTGCTGGAATAAAAGTATCTAGAGGTCAAGCATATGATCTATTATTTGAGAAGAAGTGGGATATTAGGGTTATCGATTACCTAGATATGGTACACCATAAGACTGGGGCAATGCTAGAGGCATCAGCAAAGCTTGGAGCAGTAGCTGCTAGGGCATCAAGCGATATAGTAGAGCTTATGGGGCAGTATGGTGGCTTACTAGGAGTAGCTTTCCAGATAAGAGATGATTACCTAGGCGTCTTCGGAGATCCAGGTAAGACAGGTAAGCCTATATATAGTGATTTAAGGAGGGGTAAGAAGACTCTACTTGTCCTATATACTCTCTCTAAAGCCTCACAGGAAGATAGAGAGTTCATAATTAAAACACTAAGCCCAGATACAGCTAAGAGTGAAGAAGATATAGCTAGAATTGCGCAGCTAATTAAAGAGTATAAGGCTGATATTGAGGCTATGAACTTAGCTAGAGTTTATGTTGAGAGAGCTAAGGAAATAGTTAGTGAGTTGAGAGGAGTTGTAGATGAGAATTCAAGAAACATACTATTAAGGCTGGCAGATTACGTAGTAAGTAGAGAGAAGTGAGGTGTAGTGATTCTTAGAGTATAAACCTGAAGATTACCTATTCCCAGAATTGTTTGTTGAGGATATTAGGGGTAAAGAGTGTATATCGGTAGACTTATCTAAAGGCTCCTATAGCTTTGACATTAATGGATCCTACTGTAAGGTTCTATATGAGGAAGGGTGGAATTTAATAGTTGATCTTACTAGTGGAGTCGTTACTAGAAGCTTCCTAGTCTTACTACCATGGGAGAATTATAAGGCTATATATGTAGTTAGAGGTTCGAAGATAAACCTAGTAGAAGTCTCTGGGCGTGAAGTCTATATAGTTCAGCGTGAAGGATGTAGAGTATATGAGGATAGTATACTAACATATATACTTACTGGTAAGGGTGAGCTTAGATCTAAGAGGGCTAGAGTCTCTGGAACTATAGTCTATATAGCGTGGATACCTGGAGTTCCAGCTAAATACATATACTTTATTACTAATGACTATATTAAGCTTAAACCCATGAGCCAATATGTAGCTTAATTAACCCCTACTCCTATCATAGGAGATAGGGGATTAGCTAGGTTTGAGTAGCCTCCAGCACCTTATTAGAGGGTATGCTTTAAAAAATGCTGTAAAGCATGGTGGTATAGCTAGAGCTGAGAGTATTCTAGCTATGATTATGAGTGATCATCCTGAACTAAGACCACAGGCTAAGCTAATATTAGAAATTGCTAGGAGTATTGTTGAAGAAGTTAATAGGCTTAGCTTAGAAGAACAGAGGAGTATACTAGCTAGAGAGTATAGTGAGTTATTAGAAGAGAGAGTTAAAGGTGAGAGAGCTCAAATACTACCACATTTACCCGGAGCAGTAGAAGGGAGGGTTATCTTAAGGTTTGCTCCAAACCCAGACTTCTACATACACTTAGGCAATGCTAGACCAGCTATAATATGTAGTGAATATGCTAAGATGTATAAAGGGAAGATGATACTTAGATTTGAGGATACAGATCCTAAAACAAAAACTCCACTAAGAGAAGCTTATGAGGCTATAAGAGAAGATCTTAGATGGCTAGGCGTCTCCTGGCATGAGGAGTATGTCCAGAGCTTGAGATTAGAAATCTACTATGATATGATGAGGAAAATGATTGAGAGAGGGTGTGCTTATGTAGACTTATGTGGAGAAGAAGGTAAGAAGCTTCTAGCTATTGGTAGATACTGTAAGGATAGAGATAATAGTGTAGAGTGGCATCTAGAACAGTTTAGTAGGATGCTTAATGGATATTATGGTGAGAGGGAGGCTATAGTTAGGATTAAGACTGACCCTAAACACCCTAATCCTAGTATTAGAGATTGGGTAGCTTTAAGAATAATAGATACTGATAAATACCCACACCCAATAGTTGGTAGTAAGTATATCGTATGGCCTCTCTATAACTACTCTGTTAGCGTAGACGACCACTTAATGGGTATAACTCATGTTATTAGAGGTAGAGAGCATGAGGTTAATACTGAGAAACAATTATACATATATAAGTGTATGGGCTGGGAGCCTCCTATATTCATACATACTGGTAGATTGAAACTTGAAGGATTCATACTTAGTAAGAGTAAGATTAGAGACTTACTATCAAAACACCCAGAAGAATTCCTAGGATACAATGATCCAAGATTCGGGACAATAGCTGGGCTTAGGAGGAGAGGTATACTAGTTGAAGCTATTAGAGAAGTAATACTAGCAACAGGTATTAAGGAGACTGATGCGACAATAAGCTGGGCTAACTTAGCATCTATAAATAGGAGAATACTAGACTCTATAGCTGATAGGCTAATGTTTGTCCATGAGACTGAAGAGTATACATATGTAGGTGACTGCATAGATGCCGAGATACCATACCACCCAGACAAGCCAGAGAGGAAGAGGAAAATTAGAGTATGTAATGGAGATAAAATCTACATTAATAAATCTGATGCTACACTAGAAGAGTTTAGATTAATGGGATTAGCTAACGTAAGGAGAGATGGTAATAAGCTCATAATGATATCAAAAAGCCTAGACTACACTAGGCAGAGAAAACTACAGATTATACAGTGGGTTCCCGCTAGCCAAGCACAAAAACTAGTAGTATATGAACCTGAAGGCTTAAAATTAAATAAAATTGAGGGATTCGTAGAACCTACAATAAGAGAGTATGGTGTAGATTCAAGACTACAACTAGTAAGATTTGGCTTTATAAGAATTGATAGTATAAATGATAGTGAATATAGAGCTATACTAACACATAGCTGACCTGCTCCCTCTCATAAAGGCTGAGTATTCTGGGGAGGTTTAGGGCTACATTCTCAGCTTTTACCAAGTTTAGCCCTACGCTCAGTCTCAGGCGTATTACCCCTATCCCGCATAGTGCAGGACTCAGAGATATGGCTATCTCTGAGACATACTAAAGAATATAAAACCTATAAATCTTACTATAAAGGGCGAAGCTTTCAGATTGCAATTATAAGAGATAATCTATAGCGATTTAGAATTCTTTAATGATGAGGTAATTAGATCTTCCCTTTGTCCCTAGATGTTCATTCCAATCATTTTATTATTGTTCATTGTCACATCTAGGACTTCCACCTCGCCTACGTGGATTTAGGTGTCCGCGCGGAGTCATGGGTAGCTGTTGAGCCCAACGGCACCAAGCTCCCATCTAGGTTTAGCTCTGAATTAGATCAGAAATCAAAGCTTATAAACATTTCCTCGAAAAATCGAGAAGAAACAACCCCTCTCCTCTCATTCAAATATACTAATTATGCTAGAGTTAATGTCTCGTTTTAGAAGTTATAGCATTACCCCTAGGAGGTGATATACTACTCTAAGCTAGGGTCAGAGCCTAGTCACATATAATAAGTTAGTTAAAAGAATACCTGCATTGCGAGCTTCACATTAAGATCTAATAGATATCTTAAGTATCCCAATATAGAGATGTTTAGAGTAAAGAGTCTCCAGTAGATAATAGTAATTAAGAATTATATATGTATTAAAGGCTACTACATGTTAAGATTATAAAGGGGATGTTTAGTTTTGGCTTCACTTAGGAGGTATGCTATAGCCTCACTTATAGTATGGCTTGTTATCTTAGTTATTCTAATTCCTCAGATTATTGAGCTTGATAAGAGACTTGAGTATAGTGAGGAAGCGTTTATACCTAAAGAGTCTGAGAGCTTTAAAGGTTTAATTATTCTCTTATCTCTAAATTATACTGTAGGAGACTATATACTAGTAGTATTCTCCCCTAATGACCTAGAGACGTCTAAGAGAGTAGAGGATACTGTAAGAATAGTATTACAAGACTTAAATCTAAATGGTAATATCCTGGGACCATATACTATCTATGCGACTATTAGAGGCTATATTATAGGTAATATAACGTATAAGGTGAATCAATCTATAGTATACTATAATCTCTTAGTTAAGATGGGAGAGGAAGCTAGGAGATCATATATATGGTTACTAGATGCTCTAAATAAAACTTATGGTCTAGCATATGCTTATCTTAACTTATACATACAAGCTAAGAGTATGGGGGTTGAGGATCCGGCAGAATATGCTTATCTAAATCTAAGTACTAGGCTATCGGGAGACCTAGCAATACTATTTTATTTATTCCAAAATAATTTTAAGAAGGCTATTGAAACATTAGAGCCTAGAGAAGCTGCAAGAGAGGCTATGCTAGAGACTATTAAACTAGTTAACATAGACCTCTATAATGTCTTAACTCAATTTAGACTAGAGGACTATACTAACAGTACTAGGGTTACCGAGTACATATACAATGTTTCTAGAGCTCAATACTATAATATGACCTTTGATAACTTTAAGATACTAGTTGATAACCCTAGAGATGGAGCATTTAGCGTAGTATCTGAGCGTCTTAGAGTAATAGATATGTGTCTAGTTGATGTTCTAAGAGAATCTATTAAAAATGGGGATATTAAATCTCTAGTAGAATCCTACTGTAGTAGTCTTTTAGATAAGCTGGCTTTATATCCTAACGTTATACCTGACGATTTAAGAATAATGCTTATATCAAACTCTTACGCTATACTATATGTTAGTCTTAGAGAAAGTGTAGATGTCATCTTAGCTTCTCAAATAATTAAGAGTCTAGATGATATGCTTAAGAGTAATGTTAGAGAAGCCTACTACTATGGTACTATACCATTCTATTATGATCTAAGTGAGAAGACTGTGAGAGAGATTAGGAGGATTGATGTTACTACTGCTGTACTAGTAATAATCCTACTTGTAGCCCTCATAGGTAGCTTAGCAGCACCTCTAGTAATACTGTTAGCAACTGGTATGGCATTAGCTGTAGGCTTAGGTTTGCTAAGTATAGCTTCACTATACATTGATGTCTACTATTTATCGAGAGCCCTAATGATACCGGTTATTTTCGGGATTACTGTAGATTACTCTGTATTCTATTTATTTAGAGTTGTAGAAGAGAGATCTAAAGGCTATAGCTGGGATGATGCAGTATACCAGGCTTGGAGGAGGGCTGGGAGAGCTTTAATGCTAGGAGGAATAGCTACCGTACTAGGGTTTTCAGCCTATGTATTAACACCATTAGAGTCTCTTAGAGGTATTGGTTTAGCCTTAACAATAGCGTCAGCTACGGGATTCCTATCTAGCTACACACTACTACCAGCACTCTTACTTATACTAGGTGAGAATAGAGTATTCTGGCCTTATAAGTCACTTAGACTCCCCGGAGCACGCCAAGCAATCATACTTAAATCAATAGCAGCTCATAGTTTAAAGATAAGGGGCCTCATTGTACTAGCTACTATAGTTGTAATCCTGGGTTTATTACTCTACCTTACAAGTGTACAGCCCTCAGCGAATGTTTACCTAAGTATGACGGGGGACTCGAGATATGTAGAGGCTAGTAGAGTATTATTCACTAACTTCCCTGTAGAAGTATTCTCTAAAGTATACATTATAACAAGAGACTATAACATAGACTACCTAGTAGAGAGGCTTAGAGGAGAAGGTCTAGTAAAAGATATTAATATTGAGAAGAGAGGCGAGTATACAGTGATAACTTCAGGTTTACCAGTAGATCCTCTAGATGATAGAGTCTTCAATATAGTAGAGTCTATTAGGAATACTGCTAGAGAATTAGGTACAGAAATATACCTTACAGGATTCCCAACATTAAGAATAGATGCTGTAAGTAGCATACTAGACACTTACTTCACTTACACTCTACCTCTAGCTATAGTATTAATATTATTATACCTTATTATAAGTATGGGATCACTATTAGTACCGTTAAGGCTACTAGTTACAGTAGTATTTAGTGCTACTACAAGTCTAGCTCTAACAACAATAGTCTTCTATAATATAATAGGAGGAGATATCTATGGTTCTTTTATAAGATCACCAATATACTGGATAACTCCAATAGTCGTCTTAGGACTAATTATAACTCTAGGAATGGATTACGATATATTCCTAACATCTAGGATTAGAGAAGAGTATGAGAAGACAAGAGATGATAAATATTCAATAATTGAAGCTGTAGAGAAGACTGGAGTTGTGATAACTGTATGTGGCTTAATCTTAGCTGGCGCTTTCTCATCACTACTCCTTACTCAGATAGCCGCTTTAAGGCAGGTAGGATTCGCTATAGCTCTATCTATCCTAATAGATACTTTCATTGTGAGACCGGTAATAGTCCCTGCAATAATGGCTATACTGGGTAAGTATAACTGGTGGCCTGGGAGGGGGTTAATTAGGAGGTGGGATTAAGCTATTAGTCTTCTCTAAACACTTGATTTAATGATATATCTGGGACTATTGATGCCTTAATGCTGCCCCAAATATTTACTATTAAATCTCTAGGTATATCCTCGTAGAAAGTATATGATTCTATAGTCTTAGCTACAATCACTTTCTCAAATCCAATGATATTAGCGTAGACATTAATATTATCTATTTTAGCTTTACTTTCAGATATAGCCTTAGATAATAGCCTAGATATATGCCTAAAACTAGCCTCTATACTCTTATTAGCTCCTAGAACACAGCATATTGGTGTATTGCAAGGATCAGCTTTTAACCCCTTAGTTTTAGCTATCGCCGCGTAAGGCTCCCAGATTACCCCGTACCGGGTTTCGCCTCTTAGAGTAGACTCTAGGATATCTATACCACTACTCTTATATACTCTAGGAGGCTCTAGCTTATGCATCTCAGCACATAGCTCCATAGTTGAGGCCATAGTAGTAGCATGCCCCAAACCTCCCCCCTTAGACTCTAATATATAGGCTCCACCACCACTACCCCCACCCACTATGTGGACTCTACCAGAGCTAATTCTATGAGCTAGTATTAGTGTAGATACTGGAGCCATACCCAACTGTACCTTATTACTAGCTAAGTCTAAGCCTAATCTAAATGCTTCATCATAAACTATGATTTTAATACTCGAAAACATATCCTTTAGCATTCTAGCAAACTCTAGGATATATGGGTACTCACTAGCCCTCAATAAGCCAATCTTAATGACTCCAGGCGCTGGCTTATCATAAACTCTATAGATTATAGATACGCCGCCAACCTTCTTAACATTTATAAGTCCTAAACTCCTAAGTTTATCTATACGCCTCCACATAAAACTCTTTGCTTTACCAAGTTTGTATGCTAGAGTAGATAGTGTTACTGGCCCCTCTAGCTCTAGGTAATCTAGAATCTCTATGTCTCTCTCATCAATAGCCAACTTTAACCCATAGTTAGCTATATTCAGTTAAACTTAAATAGTAACATCATAGTTAATCTTAATATGTATCTTAAACTTCTAATAAACTTTTAAATTTTGAACAATCGTTCCTTATATCGGTGTCTAGAGTGAATATAGTACACGCTGTAGTAGGATTAATAATATTTATCTCAATCTACATTGTCCCCTACACTCTACTCTCAGATCATAGAGGGTGGCTCATCTATTGTTTCTGGACTATAGCAGCACTTATAATGATTATTATAACGTGGAGGGAGACTAGTAGATGGTTGAGAGACTAGTATTAGGTCTAGCTTTTCTACTAGGCTATATCCTAGTAGGTATGGTTGTAGCAGTTTATAGTAGGAAGTTTCTTAGACCTGGAGAAGTAGATTTTTATGTAGCGAGCTATAGGTTAAGCGGTATAATAGCAGCTCTAACATATGCATCAACAACATATAGTGCTTTCATGATGGTTGGTCTTGTTGGATTAGCTTATGCTACAGGATCTGGAGCTTTAGGTTTCGAGTTAGCATATCTAATAGCTACACTACTTATTCTCACAATCTTCGCTCCTAGAGTTTGGGAGAGAGCTAGATCTAGGGGCTGGGTTAGCCCTGCCGAGATGCTCTCAGACCACTATAACTCTAAGCTTATAGGGGTAGTAGTAGCCCTAGTATACCTTATATCTCTAATACCATATACTGCTCTTCAAATGAAGGGTATAGGTGAAATATTCTCGGGACTAGTAGGTGGTAGTAGCTTATCGTATAGTATTGGTATATTACTTGGGGCGCTTCTAGTAATTGTATGGAGTTTAATAGCTGGTATTTGGAGTGTAGCTTTAACAGATGCTCTTCAAGGATTAATTATGTTGATATGTGGAATACTATATATCGCATGGATTATACTATTAACACATAATACTATAGGGTTTACTGGAGTAACTTCTATACTATCAGAGAAGGGTATACTTGGATTAAGCTCATTTTGGAGTATACATGTATTCTTAGCATATACTATTCCATGGATACTCTTCGCTATGATACATCCTCAAGCAGTTCAGAGAATATATATGCCTAGAGATAAGGGGAGCCTAGCTAATATGATTAGAGGTTTTGCATTATTTGGATTCTTATACACTATGATAGCTGTTACTATAGGATTACTTGCTAGAGCTCTAGCAGAATCACATGTAATACCATGGATTGACCCTAAGAGTAGGGATCTAGTAACTCCAGTTATATTATCAATAGCAAATCCAATACTATCATCTCTCATATTCACATCTATAATAGCTGCAGCAGTAACTACAGCTAATAGTATAATATTGAGTCTTGCTAGTGTCTCCTCTAGAGACTTAGGCTATATACTAAAACCTAGGTATAGATTGATTCTAGGGTATATTAGTATCTCATTATTCACTATAATCTCAGCATTAGTAGCCTATATGAGGATAGGTTATATTGTTGATTTAGCTGTCTTAACAACAGTAATGCTATTACCTCTAGCTCCAGCCACCTTAGCATGCTGGCTTAATATTAAGGCCCCAGCATGGAGCACTATACTATCAATAATCTCAGGCTTCCTCCTAGTACTAGGCTTAATAGTAGTATATGAGAGACCTGTCACAGTCTTTCTCTTAACAGTAAAGAGTATACCTATATCTATTATTATACTACTAGTATCGGGAATTGTTCTAAGCTTAGGAATAGTAATTGAAAAGTTAAGATCCTAAACCTACAACTAGTGCTATATAGTACTCTAAGTTTCTTATATCCTCATCTGTAACTATAAACTCTAACCTCTTCTTAGGGTACTGTCTCTTAACTGATACTGTAGGTAAACTAAACATACTTACCACCCATAATAATAGTTTATAGTCTAACCTTAATAAGGAGATGCCCTAAGATTTATTAGTCTATTGTCTAATTTACATATATATTAAATATAGTGAACGTTTAGAGGAAGAATAGACTTAGAAGGTCCCATAGGTGAACGGTCTTCATAGCCTCTGACAGCTCTGCCGACCGTCGTTAGGTCATCCTACTATATATTATCTTATGGGAGGCTTATAGAGTTTATATGGTAATATTTAAGTTTTTTAAGATCCTAGTATTTTATTGATGTCAGAGGCGGTAGGGTTGATTGATTTTATTGAGCTTGAGAGGATAGTTGGGGAAGCTATACGTTCTGGAGCTGAGTATGCTGAGGTTAGATATCATAGAGTTGATGGTTTAAGCTTATTCTTTCTTAATGGTGTTCTCTTTGGAGCCTATCAGCCTCTAGTCTCTGGTGTGGCTATTAGGGTAGTTTATAGTGGTGGTCTTGGATTCTCTTCTACTTCAGATTTAACAAGTGAAGGTTTGAGAGATGCTTTATCTAGAGCTATAGCTTCAGCTAGGTCGTCATCATTTATGGTTAAGAATAAGGTTGTGATGGGGGCTGCTAGCTTAGGCTATGCTAAGTATAGTGTTTTAGAGCGTAAACTATTAGTAGATATGCCTGTTGAGGATAAGATTAATAGTTTAGTAGAGAAACTTAAGAGTATTGATTTTAAGAGAGACCCCATGCGTATATCAAGTTATACTCTATCATATAATGAGAATATAGAGTATAAAATGCTAGTCACAAGTGATGGAGCTGTTATTGAGAGTAGAGTGCCTAGAGTCTCACTATTCTATAATATATCAGCGTCGAGTGGAGAGAGGAGAGCTAATAGGTGGAATATGTTAGCAGCATCTGGCGGATTCGAGGTTGTAGATAAAGTTAAGCTTGAAGAAGAAATTAATGATGATTTAAATAGCCTATACACTAGCCTAGTTAAAGCACAGAGCCCCCCAAGAGGTAGAATGGATGTAGTTCTAGGTCCTGAGATTGTCGGGTTAGCTATGCATGAATCTGTAGGCCACCCTAGTGAAGCTGATAGAGTACTAGGTAGAGAGGCTGCTCAAGCAGGATTAAGCTATAGGAGAGAATATAGAGAGCCTCAATTTGGGAGTGAGCTAGTTACAGTAATAGATGACCCCACAATACCTGGAAGCTACGGCTTCTACCTCTACGATGATGAGGGTGTACCTGCTAGGAGGAGATTTTTAATAAATAAGGGTAGACTTGAAGAGCTCCTACATAATAGGGAGACAGCAGCTGTATTTAATGTTGAGAGTAATGCATCAGCTAGAGCTACAGATTATAGGAGTGAGCCTATAGTTAGAATGGCTAATACCTACATGGCTCCGGGAGATTATACATTTGAGGAGCTCATTGAAGATGTGAGAGAAGGTGTTTATATTAGGAAGTATATGGAGTGGAATATAGATGATTATAGATGGAATGCTAGGTATGTAGGATTAGAGGCATATATCATAAAGGATGGGAGGCTAGGTGACCCTGTTAGAGATGTAGTATTAGAGATTACAACTAAAGAATTCTTCTCAAATATAGATGCTATAGGTAGAGATCTAGAATTCTCTGCCGGAACTTGTGGTAAAGGAGAGCCCTCCCAACCTATGCCTGTATGGATGGGGGGACCACATATTAGGCTTAGAGGTGTGAGGCTGTGATTGACCCACAGGTTTTAGCTGAGAATGCTTCTAGAAAGTTATCTAACCTAGTTGATGAGTATGTAGTTAATGCCAATATTGTATCATCAGTAATGGTTAAATATGCTGATGGAGAGGTTACAGTTACCCAGTCTTGGAAAGATTATATATTAGATGTTTATGTATCAAAGAATAGTAAGATAAATACTTCAACATATACAACTCATGATCCTATAGAAGTATTGTCTAAACTACCATCTCTTATAGAGAAGCTTACAGCATCACCACTATATACACCATTACCTGAGCCTACAGGCTCACCACTATCAATTATTGATAGTAGATTAAAAGATTCTAGCCTGTCAGGCGATATATCAGGCCTACTAGGAAGCATTGATGTTAAGAGTTATGGTAATGTTGCTGGCATGATTGAGATAAGCTATAGTAGAAGTCACTATATTGGGAGTAACGGGTTAGACTCTGGTTTTGAAATAACAGAGTTCAATGGATACTTTAGAGTATTTAGGGGAGATGATAGTGGTCAGTGGGCCTGGGTATCAACATTCTATGATGAGAGCTTAGCTAGAGGAGCTCTGGATAAAGCTTCAAGCTTAGCTGAACTATGTAGTAGTTTACCCAAAGAGAATATCGAGACTGGATACTATAGGGTACTATTATCTCCTATGGTTTCTGGTAACCTATTAGAGAGTGTAGCACGATTCTCAACAGCAGGATCAGTAATATTAGGCTTTAGCTTCCTCCAAGGAAAGAAGGCTGGAGATATAATTGCAAGTGAGAAGTTAACATTAAGAGAGGTTCCTAGGAATAATAGATTACCAAACTATAGAGGATTTGATGATGAAGGAGTAGCAACAATGGATAAACCAATAATAGAGAGAGGAGTTTTCAAAGGATTCCTACATAATAGCAAGACAGCTAAGCTAATGAACGAGAAGACTACAGGAAATGCTGGATGGATACTACCACGTATATTTAACCTAGAAGTAGAACCAGGAGATATAAGAGAGAGTGAGCTACTTGAAGCTCTAGGAGACGGCTTATACGCTACAAATAACTGGTATACTAGATTCCAGAACTTCCTAGAAGGCACATTCTCAACTGTAACTAGAGATGCTCTACTAATAGTGAGGAGAGGTAAGCCTATAGCCTGCTCTAGGAGGGCTAGACTAGCAGGATCCCTACCTGAGATGCTATCTAGCATAGAGGATTTATCGAGGGAAAGGTGGCAGATAAAATGGTGGGAGGTAAGAGCGCCAATAATACTACCCCATATGCTAATTAAGAAGATTACGGTTACGAGCACTACGCTCTAGGAGCCCGCTATATGGCTAGCGTCTCTTACGCGCCCTCCTATGTTTTCTTCTAATATTAGACTTAATAGTCCTCCATTTATTATACTGATACTCTCTCACATACTCTTCTGGTAGCATTATCTTACTATTTTCTATTATGTTGTTAATTAAGTGTCTCTTATACTCCCAGTATAGCTTCCAAGCCCCCCTACTACTATAACTCATAGGGTCTAGCGGGTATTTCCTGACTCCTAGTAAGCCGGCAATATATGCTGGAAGACCTCTCCTAAGGCCATCACCATACCCGCCTTCAAGGACTGTAACTACAGCTATCTTATTCTTAGCACTTAACAAGCGACCTATCATATAGTAGAACTTTGATCCTACATTAGATAATACTGCATCAGTGTCTCCCCTAAAAGCATCGAACCCTGCTGAGGCTACTATGAAATCTGGCTTAATATAGTCTAGTATAATCTCTACTAGTCTTAGAGCATCTAGGTATATATCATCGCCAGATATTGGTGGTACGACTATATTAATTTTAGTGCCCCGCCCCTCACCATCACCAATCTGGTCGGGGTAACCCGTGTAGGGAAATGTTGTTGATGGGTCTTGATGTATATCTATATGGGTAATATCGCCTCTATTGTAGAGTATCTCCTGTGTTCCATTACCGTGGTGGACATCGAAATCTACTATTACCGTTTTACCATGCTTAGACAATATGGATCCTATTAATGCAGTAGCATTAAATATACAGAATCCTTGACTAGGAGCTCCCATAGCTCTACCATTAAAACCAGCATGGTGACTTGGAGGCCTACCAAGTATTAAGCTACTCTCTCCTCTCAACGCCAATACTATAGCCCTCTGGACAGCTCCAGCAAGCCTAGATAATGCATCTATAGAACCACTAGAAACATAAGTATCAGAGTCTAACCATAAAGTCTTCCTAGATCTAAGAATACTAGAAATCCAATCCACATAACTAGAGCTATGGACACGCTTAAAGATACCTAAAGAACCAGTAGGAGGCTCAATAAGCCTAACCCGCCTACCAGAAACAATACCAGCTAAACCCCTAATCCCCTCTAAACCCAAATCAAACCTAGCAGGATTCTCAGGATGAGCCAACTCAATACTATGAAGCCTAAAATCCTCATGATAAATAATATAAATCCTTCTAACCACATCTCAAACCCTCAACTCTACCATTTCTTAGTAGATGGTTATTCATAGGCTTTTATACCTAGCCTCTCAGCCATCTACCTCTCAATAGTCTCTCTAGATCTCCTCACCATAGAGGCTCCCAT
>JAUQQR010000020.1 GCA_030549835.1 Thermoproteota archaeon | reverse complement strand
CTATGTATAATCTTCCAGGGTGTTCTAGCATTCCTCTTCCTCCTCTCTATGTAGAAATGGGTCGCGTAATGGTAGGGTGTTTTTATAGTATTCTGTAGTGCCGCGGCCGGGATTTGAACCCGGGTCACGGGCTCGAGAGGCCCGCATACTGGGCCTGGCTATACTACCGCGGCTTCCTCTATATTATTGATTGTTCTGTGGTTTTAGGTTTTTCTCTCGTCCTACTCCATGTCGTATATGTTACTATTACTTCATATGCTATTAGTATTTGTATTATGTCTATGTTTATTGCCTGCTTCCCCATATGTCTTTCTATTACTATGAATGGTAGTACTAGGGGATCTGAGTAGTATGTTATTATTGAGCCTATATGTATTCCTAGAGTTAATGCTAGTGGTATCCACCTTGTTTTCGGTATTATTATTGATGTTATGAGGTATGCTAGTACTCCTCCTATTATCATGTAGCTTGATATTTCTGGTCTTGAGTTTAATCCTAGAGTTAAGCCTACTAGTAGAAGTGATATTATTATTAATGTTTCTGCTATAACTAACTCAGTCCTCATACAGGTTCCCGTATCAGTTAGAGAGTATAGAGGCTTATAAGTTGAGGATTAACAACTTATATTTTTAAGCTATAGTTTAGTTAAGTCTTTAAGGTTGTAATAGTGAGGTGCTTATTGATGCACACATTAAAGCCTAAGATTAGAGAGACTAGATGGGATCATAAGGTTAGGGAGGCTGAGCTCTTAAGGATATGGGAGGCTGAGAGTCTTTATAAGTCTAGATTCACCATTAGTGAAGGTGAGAATGTCATAGTTATAGATACTCCTCCACCGTATGCTAGTGGCCGCTGGCATGTTGGTGGAGCCTCGCACTATGCCCAGATAGACATGATTGCTAGGTATTTTAGGCTTAAGGGCTATAATGTTATTGTCCCATTCTATGCTGATAGGAATGGATTACCTGTTGAGGTTCAAGTTGAGAAGACTTATAGGATTAATGCTAAGGAGATGGCGAAGACAATTGAGGGTAGGAGGGAGTTCCTTAAATTATGTAAAGAGTTTCTTGATAAAGCTGAGAAAGAGATAGTTGGTATATGGCGGAGGTTAGGCTGTAGTTTTGATTACTGGCCTAATGGGACTGATAGCGAGGAGTATAGGGCTTTAACACAGGCTACATTCATAGAATTGTATAAGAGAGGACTCATATATGAAGCTGAGAGACCTTTGAGGTGGTGTCCTAGATGTGGAACAAGCTTAGCTGAAGCTGAAGTAGAATATGAAGATGAGGAAGGCTTATTATATTATATAAAGTTTAATATTAAGGGTAGTGATAGAAGCTTAACTGTAGCTACTACAAGACCAGAGCTTCTAGCAAGCTGTGCAGCCTTAGCTTACAACCCTAAAGATGAGCGGTATAAAGATCTAGCTAGTAAAATAGCCATTACTCCAGTATATTCTCACGAGCTAATTATAGTAGAGCATCCTGCTGTTGATCCAAATTTTGGAACAGGCTTAATGATGATATGTAGCTATGGGGATGAAGAGGATGTTAGATTATTTAATGAGCTTAGACTTAAACCTAGAGTAATCATTAGAGAAGATGGTATAATAAAGAGTGAGGCCGGGCCTCTCGCTGGGTTAACAGTATCAGAGGCAAGAGCTAAGATTAAAGAAATTCTTGAGAGTATAGGTGCTTTAGAGAAAGTAGAAAAGATAATACATAAGGTTCCAAAATGCTGGAGATGCAAGACATCACTACAGATAATTAATAGGAGAGAGTTATTCCTACCACAGCTACGGTTTAAGGATGATATTAAGAGAATTGCTGATATGATAGAGTTTAAGCCCGAGACGCATAAGAAGAAGTTATTTGATTGGATTGATAAGTTAACGATTGACTGGCCTATATCGAGAGATAGATATTATGGGACAGAGATTCCATTATGGAAATGTACTAGTTGTGGTGAGACCCTTCTACCTGAAGAGCCTGGAAGATATTATAGGCCTTGGGAAATGAATCCGTGGGATAAGTGTCCTAAGTGTGGAGCACCTAAAGAGTATATTGTTGGAGATCATAGAGTATTCGATACATGGTTTGACTCTAGTATATCACCACTATACGTTTCCCAATGGGGTAGGAATAATGAGTTCTATGAGAAAGTTTCAAGCTACATATTAAGGCCTCAGGGCCAGGACATAATTAGGACATGGCTATACTATACCCTCTTAAGAGTATATCAGTTAACTGGGAGGCCTGCATTTAGGTGGGTTAGAATAACTGGGATGGGCTTAGATCCTAGTGGGAGGCCTATGCATAAGTCTCTAGGTAATATCATAGATCCAGAGCCGATATTAGAAGAGTATGGTGCAGATGCTTTTAGATTCTGGGCTGCAGTAGCTTCAAGACTAGGCTATGACTATAGGTATGATCCTGGTAAGGTTAAGACTGGGAGGCTCCTATTAACTAAACTCTGGAATATAGCGAGGCTAATCTCGGCATTCCCAGAGGTTGAGGTTGAAGAGTATACACTAACAGATAAGGCTTTTATGGCTTTATTTGAAGACTATATAATTGATGTTGATAAAGCTTACTCAGATCTAGATACTTATGAGCCGGGAATTAAACTCTACGAGCTAGCATGGGATGTATTCGCCTCTAACTATATTGAGTTAGTTAAAAGCAGAGCATATAATAGGGATAGATTATTTAGTATTGATGCTCAGAGGTCAGCGTGGGCAACTCTACATAAGATATTTAAAGGTATTCTAATAGCATTCTCTCCAATAATACCTTTCATAACAGATGATATATATAGGAGACTCTATGGTAAAACTGTACATAGAGAGAGGATGCCAGAGCCTTCTATGACACTAGAAGATAGGGCAAAGTATGCAGGCATAGCTAAGAAAATAATAGAGATTAATAAAGCTATCTGGTCTTATAAGAGGAAGCTTAAGCTAAGACTAAAGGATAAGATAGAGAATACATTAATATTAGTGTCCAAAGATTTAGAGGAGGTTCTCCTAGACTTAGAGTCACTTCATAATACTAAATTTAAAACTTACATAGAACCACCTAAAGGTGCAGAATCTATAGCTCCTGGGGTCTACGTAGTTAAAGTAGATTATATTAGTGGTAGTTTATGAGAATTCTAGAAGTATATCCTAACAAGAGAGGATTAAAGATTAGAGTAGATGTAGAAGATGATCTATGGGTTTTAAAGAGCATATTAAGACCTGGAGATTACGTTGAAGGAAAGACTAGTAGAGATATAGCATCAGGTATAGGAGGAGAGAAGGAGAGGAGAGTAATAGAGGTTAAGATTAGAGTAAAGAATATAGAGTTTCAACCATTTACAGGTAGGCTTAGAATCTCAGGCATTATAGTTGAAGGACCTGAGAAATTTGGAGTTGTAGGTAAACACCACTCTATGACTATACAGCCAGGCTCCATAATAGTAATAGAGAGGGAGAAAGGATGGAGTAATAGCATAATAGAAAAGATTAAGTTAAGTGGACCTAAGGGTAGAGCTCTACTCATAGCCATAGATCTCGATGAGTATGCAATAGCTCTACTATCAACATTTGGTTTTAAGATTCTAGGAGAGGGATCCATTAAGCTACCAGGTAAAGATCATGAGGATAGAGAAAAGGTTTTAGATGATATATTATCTAAGATAGCTAGTAATATTGTAGAGGCTACTAGTAAGAATGATGTAAAACTTATAGTAGTTGTTGGTCCCGGTTTCATTAAAGATTATTTAGCTGAGAAAATTAGAACATTAATGCCCTCAGTTAAGGTATATACAGATAACACCTCTATGGGAGGCGTTTCAGGCTTAGAAGAAGCTTTGAGGAGGCAGTCTACGATAGAGCATCTTAGAGAATTCTCGATAGTTGAAGCAGAGAATGTGCTTGAAGAATTTATGGCTAATATAGCTAAGGATCCTAGTAGGGTAGCATACGGGTTAGAAGATGTTATACAAGTATCTAGACTCAACGCGTTAAAAACAGTTGTTGCTATTGACTCACTACTCTTCAGTTTAGATGATAGTATAAGAGAAGCTGTAGAGTATATACTTAGGGAAGCTGAGGAAGTCAAAGCTCATACTATATTAATCCCAGAAGATAGTCCTCCAGGAGAGAAGATTAAAAGGCTTGGAGGAATTATAGCAATACTAAGATACTCTATACCCTTAGAGGCTAGACAGCAATTAAAGTAACAGTTCTCCTAACACCCTCAATAGACCTAATACCAGTAACAACTTTCTCTAGAGTAGACATAGAGTCTACTTCAACCTTAACAACAATATCATACTCACCATATGTTATCCTAGCTTCACTAACAGACTTACTAAACCTACTTAAAATAGAATCTCTAACCTCATTCTCAACCCCAGCATCGACATTAACTAATATATAGGCTACTATAGCTCTCCCAGGCAAAGCTTACACCAAATTATCCCATTTAATTTAGCCTATATAAGTTTACTGATTAAATTTATAACTAGCCTCCTTCCCGTTCTAAAGGGCAAGACTTTCAAATGTGTAAATTTCATCTAATAGTGGTACTTGAAGTACGGGCTAGAATTTCACTAGCAGTGTCTCTAGTTCTATTAAGTTCTTCTATATCATTATCTATATTAATGAATTTCCTTACCTCTAACAATAATTTTCTCTCATTTGAGAATGCTATCTCAACATAGTATCCTAGTAGTGCTATTAGGTCATCTACTTGGTGAGGGTATATGTCTATGTTCATTATAAACTCTAGGTTTGTCATAATCTTCGCTCTATTAGATCTAAGCCTACTCATAGCATCTAAGAGTAGATTTATGTTATAATTTCTAGAAGCTCTATTTAAAGCTATAATCTTCCTAACTTCTTCTAATAACTCTACATGTTCTTGAAGGTTTAAAGCTAGCTCATCTAGAATACTCTCAGCATTAATACTTTTACTCAATTCTTTTAACCTCACTCTTTTCAAATATAGTTCTTATAGTAGCTATACTATTATCTGAAATACCGTTCTCGACCATTTCATCAGGGTTTACATGAACCCTATCTTCTTCTACACTATCTTCAATAATAGCCTTGAAAACTAGTTTAGCTCTCCCAGCTACAACAATTTCAACTTTATCTCTAATATTGAGGATTTCAGCAAGTCTACTATTTATCTTAACGTATCCTTTCTCAATAGATTCATCATACTTAAGTCTGATCCTCTTCTCTCTTAAAATTTTCCTCTCTTTCATAAGAGATGATGCTGTAGGTATAACATCTATTAATTTTAAGATCTTCTCCTTACTTCTTACATCATTCTTAGTACTACTCAACTTAGTACACCATAGTAACTACAGTAACATAGAAGCTTAAATAATACCCAGTATGAGTTGAGGAATAGTATTAGTTAAAGTAATTCCTATGATAGAGGAGATCCTAGATCTTCTAATCTAGCTCCTTTTAGGAATAATCTTAAAGCTTGCGGTATATTATCTATTTTAACTCTAACCTGCTTCCAAGTATCTCTATCCCTTAGAGTTACTGTTTTATCCTCTAATGTTCTATAATCTACTGTAAATGCTGCTGGAACACCTATCTCGTCTGCTCTAGCATATCTCCTACCAATGCTACCAGTGTCATCGTATAATACTTGGAAGCCTTCATCAACCAGTATTTTATATAGGGCTCTAGCTTCTCTAATTAGATCCCAATCGTTTTCTAATAGTGGAAATACCGCTGCTTGTATTGGAGCTATATCTCTTGGAAATGATAATATAACTCTACCCTCTTTTTCTCTATAGGCATATTCAAGTGTTACATATAGTACCCTATCAACTCCAAATGATGGCTCCACAACATGAGGTATTATCTTTTTTCCTGTTATCTTCTCTTCTACTTCTTCAATCTTAACAGCTTCTAATGGTATATGGTGATCTCCTATCTTTAAGTAGCCTTGCTTCTCTAATTGTTCACTTATAGATTCTACTGGCATGTTCTGGATAATGTTTACAATATCATATACTTTTTCTTTATATATTTTCCCTAATATACTCTTATCAACACGTACCTTCTTAGTTTTAATAGTAATAGATTCTTTATATGGCTTAAATACTGTAAGATCAGCTTTACTATATAGCATATGTCTTGATAAATCATAGTCTCCTCTATAACTATGACCTGCAACCTCAATCCACCCCCACCTAGAAACCCTAACTACCTGATCGAATGTCTGCTTTGAGTAGTGAGCTCTCTCGTGAGGTCCCTTCTCTTGAAAGAACATACTACTACCAGGTACTCCTAGCGATCCCATATACTCATAGCCTATAACCATCCAGTATCCTAGACACTTATCTATTATTAATTTATTCTCTACTGCCTCCTCTAATGTAAACCATTGAGGCTCTTCACCTCTAAGTTTCATATTATAAGATTGTATTCTAAACTTAACGTTAGCCTTCTCCTCGAAGAATGGGCATGCATTATCCTTGTCTTCAGGATCTATAAAGTACTCCATTTCCATTATTGTAAATTCTCTAAGTCTAATCATAGCTTGTCTAGGACTAATCTCATTCCTACCAACTCTACCTATCTGAGCTATGCCTATAGGTAACTTATTCCTCATAGTCTCAGCTACTCTCTTAAAAGCTGTAAACATACCTTGGGCAAGCTCAGGTCTTAAGTAGCCTATGTCTCCCTCATAGGGTCCTATTTGTGTTTTGAATAATAGATTGAATGATTTAACCTCTCCAAGCTCCCCATTATCAAATGGGCATCTAATATTATGCTCTCTTATAACCTTACTTAAGTCTTCTAAACTATAGCCTTCAACACTGGTACCTAGAGCCTCCTCTACTAAATGATCAGCCCTAAACCTCCTACCACACTTAAGACATGAGACAATAGGGTCTGTAAAGTGCTCAACATGACCGCTAGCCTCAAATACTACGCTAGGAGCTACAATAGGGGACTCTATTTCAACAACATACTCCTGATGCCTTCTAATAAAGTATTCACGCCATTTCTCAATAATCCTATTTTTAAGTAGAGTACCGTAGGGGCCTAGATCGTAGAAGCCCGATATTCCACCGTAGATCTCGTATGAAGGCCAGAAGAAGCCTCTCCTCTTAGCTAACTCGCTAATCTTATCATATAAGTCACTCAAACCATCCACCCTATTATGATATATTCCACAATACACGATTATTTAAATAAACTTAAAAATATTTTTAGTAATTAAAGGGTTTGTGGCTGTTTCTTTTCTTTAGGTTTTTGTAGATCTCTCTAGGATGCTTAGAGTTCTTGACGCTATTAGGTACGCGCTAGTAATATACTTATCTAATCTTAATTTCCTCATTGCATCTGCATGTTCTCATGAACTAGCTGTTCCTCTTAAGACCTACATATACTGCTTTTAATCCATAGAGTGGTGCATTCCACTCTATCCTCTATATGATTGAGCTCCTGAATATAGCTATTTTGTAGTTGTAGCTACTGTGAAATAGTAGGCTAATTGTTACGTAATCTAAACCTATAGGGGTATAACTCATAAGATTTATAAAACCCTGAGTACTTGTAAAAGTTTTAGTGACCCTGGGTTTCCGAGACTCGCGGCAGACCGTGGGGAGGAAGTTCAGGGAAACAGTGATGACCCGCCCTAGGAAGACCTAAAGAAGTCTAGGACGGGAAACGGTTTATTGACTTATTTTTATAAGATTTATCACGATCCTATAGAGTGTTTTACTAAGTTATTAAAAGAGTAATTCTTAGATCTAGCCTCCTTCCTGCCCTAAAGGACTCCTAGGGGAGGCTTAGGGTTATATTCTCAGTATTACTGATTCTATGATAATACTAACTGTAGAGTTGAGACATAGCTCATCCTAGGGGGAGCTTGCAATGGTATAGTATATGACCTTTCTACAATTATTTTTAAGAGTAGAAAATAGTTAAGAGTATAATGTTGGATTATATAGCTAGAGGGTTAGTGGCTATGAGTAGTAAGACGAGTTTTAAAGATCTTTATCTTGTAAGGAGGACATTAAGCTTTGCTGGATTAGAGATGGAGAGAGCTAAATCCATATTCTCTATTATTGGCGTCCCTTTAGACTCATCAGCATCTCATAGGACAGGTCAGAGGTTAGGCCCACTCTATGTTAGGGAGGCATCATTATATATAGAGTCGAGTGGATTCACTATTGAGGGTTTTATTGAAGATGTATTATTCTATGATGAGGGAGACTTAGCTGTTGTTCATGGTGATGTTCAAGAGACTTTAGATAGACTCTCTAAGGTTGTAGCTGAGCTATTAGGAGAAGGTAAATATCCTATAGTTATTGGTGGCGAGCATACGGTAACAGTTGGTGTCTTAAGAGGACTAAAGACAATGGGTCTAAGACCCTGTATCGTAATTTTTGATGCGCATTTTGATCTTAGATATGATTACTTGGGAGTTAGGTATAGTCATGCTTGTACTTTTAGGAGATCTTTAGAAATCTTAGGTGATATTACGTTAGCATACATTGGTGTTAGAGCATATGATAAAGATGAAATTCTATTGGTAAGATCTAAAGGTAGTATAAGCTACATAACGCCAAGAGTTCTAGAAACAATAGGTATATCTAATGTTATAGCTAGTATTAGAAAAGCATTAAGCAATTGTGACCACATATACGTATCAATAGACATGGATGTATATGACCCATCATACGCTCCCGGCGTGGGGAACCCTGAGCCTGGAGGATTATCTCCTAGAGAAGTTTTGCCAATGATAACAGCTATAATAGATGAGAGACTCGTAGGATTAGATATAGTTGAGGTGACACCACAATATGATATAAATGGTGCATCTAGCATATTAGCAGCTAAAACTCTTCAGGAAGCATTAATAGTTGCTAACTTAAAAGTGAAAGCAACTACTACCTAGCTACTCTAGAAGTATTGTCTCTAATTATTTTAAGAATTATATGGCTTTAACTTTCCTTAAATGCCCAGCCATCTTAGGTGCTCTAAGCTTAGCAAATACTCTATGACCACATTCAGGGCACATTAGATTTGGTAATCTCAGTAGTTCATCTAGAGACACTATTTTCCCACAGTTAACACATACATAGTGTACGGGAACAGGCTTGATGCCGTATGGTAAAGCTTCTTTAACTACTAATTCCTCATCATGCTCAATTTCTGGGTCACTCTTAGGCTTAGACAAATTTAAACCCTTAAATTAAGTTAAGTATGGTAAAGCTTAAATCCTTAGCCTACTAGTATTAGACTGAAGACCTAGCTTAGGGTGGTCATCAAGATTATGGGTACTTCAAACTTATGTAGGGGGTTACCTCCAGAGATATGTGAGCAATTTAGTATAGAAGAGCAAATGGTAAAGATAAGACTTGAAAAAAGGAGATTTGGAAGAGAAGTTACAATAATAGAAGGATTAGATAGTGGAGGAATAGATCTCGAGGAACTAGCATCAAAGCTAAAATCAAAACTAGCTGTAGGTGGGACAGCAAAGAATGGTAGAATAGAATTACAAGGAGATCAAAGACAAAAAGTTAAGAAGATATTAATAGATTTAGGTATACCAGAAGAGAACATAATAGTAATATACTAGAGAGAGCTAGAAAAATAAGAGAAATTAGAAATCAATGCTTAAAAGTACTCATAATAGTATCAAATATTTCACTCAACCTCTCAAGAATTAAATCAATCCTATCATCAAAATCTACTTTACTCTCAATAATATCATTTATAGTTAATACTATTTTACTAACTACTTGCGAGCACTCGCTACTTAAAAATTCTATGGGAATACTTAAACCTAATATAATGTACGGTATAAGGATCTTGCTTAAATCTAGAAGACCCTCTAGCTTACTACAATCTATTGATCCAGCATCTCTCATAACATACTCTGCATAGGTTAAGAGCTCTCCATAGTAGCCTTTAGTTTTGAGATAAGCTATAACATCAATATCTTTAGCCACTAGTGAGGCTAGATATAAGTAAATGTAAGCATTATCACCATATTTATTGAGGGAAGATTTCTTAACTCTAATCATATAGTATAATGGTGATCCATGTAGTATACTATGTGCTAGTTCATGGATTAGTAGTGCTTTCACTACCGTATGGTTGAGTTTAGATATCTCCTCATAATCTATATGGATTCTAGGGTATCCTCTCCAGGCTTCATGCATTACTATAAAATCTCCTAAAGCTGAGACTCCTATTCTAGAAGCTTCTTGTGTTATAAAAGCTTTCTTCCGCAAACTTTGACTATAAACTATTAGCTCAATATAAGATTCAATATTATTGTCTATCATAAAGTTTTTACTTATATCTTCTATAAGCTCTAAGTACTCCTGGGGAATATCACCTATAGTAATTATTCTAATCACTCTTTAATCCACTCTGTTGCTCTGTACTACCTCCTCTCTTTAATCCTCCTCTCTTATATACTGCATATGCTAATAGTGTTAGGATTACTATTACTAACCCTATTGTTAATCTTAAATCTTCAAGTATATGTAGCCCCGGTATTGATGGGATTTTTACCTCTTCTCTGGTTAAGTTTAAAATCATTATAAAGCCTTTATTTTCTCTTACTCCCCCAATAGCTACTCTATGCTCTTGAGAAGCTGATGCTAGGGCTATGGCGTTACCTCCAGTATACTTAGTAATGTTATATACTGCTAGTAGGTTAAGGTCGTTGTTATTAAGACTATATACTGATAAGAGATTTGAATTAGAACCTGTTATTATGTAGACTATGGCTAATCCTTTAACATAGGTAGCGCTTGTTGCTAGGCCTATAGTGTTATTGATGATTAAGTATCTAACATCTTCTATTTTAGATAAACTATTGATTTTTACTAAAATTATAAGTGGGAAGACGTTGATAGCTCCTACAATTATATAACTATCACTTGATACTTTACTACAATCCAATATACTTACTGTTAAATTATTGAATCTTAAACTATAATCTGCTATTGTGTCGCCAAGCTGCGATAATATAGAGATTAATACTATACTACGATTATCCCCTATTGCCATAATTCTATCTCCAGGGGCTCTCATTACACATTTAAACTCTCCCCTCCCTAATATTGAATAATCTTCTCTAACCCAGTCAACCCCACTTCTAGATACTCTGGCAACCATATAAATATAGTCATAGCCTACTATGAACGAAGACCCCGAGACATATATTGATTCCCCAATACTAACCGCCCTAGTAGGGTATAGTCTTGGATACATGCTAGAGTAATATTCTACGTTAACCTTCCCATTAGCTAACGGTATTTTCACTATATATATAGAAGTATTCCCTAACCTCCTACTATAGGCTATAATGTTAATATAACTCTCATCTATGTAAGAGTTAAGTATCGTAACGTTACCTCCTAAGTTAATAGATTTAAACCATAACCTACCACTACCATTAGCATAGTAGGAGGCTATATTAACATATGAGTCTCTAGAGCCTATAGCGTAAACTATACTATCATTTACTAGTATAGATTCTACTCTCCCAATCTCAAAATCTTCATAGTATGCTTCAAGCTCTAAGTGATATACTTCCGAGGATGCAATACTATTTAACACTAACATTAATAATAATGTACATGCTATAAGTAGTAGTCCAGCGTTCCACCTCAAGATAAAACTCCTCCAAATAGCCCAACACATAGTACACTATAAGCTATGACTTGATAAATCTTGATTACATCTGTAAGCTTAGAGGCGATAATGGCCTGACTATTATCTAGGGTCCTGGATACTAGTATTTCTTCAAGCCTACCTTGAATAATGATAGTTTCATTAAGTATTTCAAGTGCTCTCTTAACACTTGGATTAACCGTAGTGGATCCAACTATTGTAGGTATATCTTGTATATTCTTTATAATCTCTAATAGCTCCACACTACTTTTAACCTTAGTTTTACCAGCTAAGCTTATAGTATCTAGTATCATACTATTAGCTAGGCTTAAGAGTACTAATACTGATAATATTAGTGCTAACTCAATATGATTCTCTTTTATATGCTCTACTCTTAAACCAACTGTATGGATATATCTTTCTATTAAAGATCTAAGCTTATACATCTCATCTTTTAACTCTTCAAGCTCGCTTTCTAAGCTAGTATTTAATCCCTCTTCTAGAACCTTATATAATATAGAGGATACCCGCGACACTACTATTGAAGTACTCTTAATTATACTCTTGAGATCAATCTTTTTATGATCAACTAAGATTTTAATATTCAATACTTCATTACCTATATCTTCAATATTAACACCTACTAGCCTAGATGCTACACGCCTCAACTCATAGACTACACTAGGATCATCCTTTGCAGTTAATACCTTTATGTTATCAAAGCCTAGTACGTACGCGCAAGGCACGATATATCTAAGTAATCTAGGCTCTCTTCCCCTAATATCAATACTAGTATCAAGATTATAGTTTTGACTTTCCACTACTGGTTTAATCCTTAAGCTATCCCCCTCAATAGATACTAATACTCTATCTCCAGACTTTAAACCCTGCATTTTAACCCAAGAATTCGGAAGTGTTACTACAAGACTACTTGATCCAAGCTTCAATACCTTCCTAACCTCAATACTACTCATTCCTAAAACACACCCAGTGCTCAAAATCTATAAGACTAAGCTAGCCTTAAAAGCCTCTTTCTAATCTTATTGTAAGATGCTTTTTTACATTAAATACTTCTTAATCTTTTCAACTCTTACTTTAAAAGGTTAAGTATCGCTTCTATATACTGAATCCGTTTCCCATCCTAGGTTTTTAGGATGGGTTGCGCCTCCTGCCCTGCGCTTCGCAGCTGCTACCAAGCCACTCCACGCGGGAATCATGGGAACCCTTCGAGCTTAACGGCACAAGGGCCCACATCTAGTTTTTATCCCTGGGATAGGATGAGAGAATAAATCTTATAAACATTAACTCCCTTAGTAGAGTAGTACTTCTCCAAAAATCCTACGAAAACCCTTATAAACTTAACTCACCAAAACAGCTGGCAATCCTTTAAAGAGTAAATGAATGTTTCTTAGCTTAAGGTTTATCACGTTTATCTTAGAATACTTTATTTTGCTATGATCTTGCTTATTATGATTCTAGGGTTAGATGGTTTTTAAAGATGATTGAGTGAAGGATTAGATTTTGTTGAGAAATCTTAATACTATCTTAGGCACCTCTTCATGCTTGACTGTTACTCTTTCTCCTGTTATTGTATTATATATTGTGGCTGTTTTACTCTCTTCTTCAATCTTACCTATAAAGATGAGTATTGGTATTTTAAGCTTTTTGGCTTTCTTGCGTTGGGACTCTTCACTTGATCTCCCTAGGTCTATTCTAGTATTTACTCCATATCTTCTAAGCTCTCTAGCAATAATCCATGCATATTTGAGTAGGCTCCACTCGAGGACTATTACTTGAGCCTCTGCTACAGTTAGCTTATCTATATTAAATATTCCAAGTTCTAACCCAGCATCTATAAGCCTCTCTAACCCAAGACTTACACCAGTAGCTGGAATATTCCTCCCTAGAAACATACCTATGAGATTATCGTATCTACCTCCCCCAGCAATACTTCCAATTCTAGGCTTTTCAAGATTAACTTCTAATAGAGGCCCTGTATAGTAGTCTAAGCCTCTAACAAGGCTCATATCGAATCTTATACGGTTCTTATCATTTAATATACTAAATACTTCCTCTAAGTGCCTACATGACTCTATGATCTTCTGATTCGACCCATACTTGGAGCATATAAGTTTAAGAGACTCTATAGGCTCAGCACTTATTCCGATTAGATCTAGTATTTTTGATACTAAAACCTCTCCTAACCCTAGCTTTAAGAGCTCTCTCTTAACGCCCTCTAAGCCAATCTTATCAAGCTTATCAATAATCCTATATACTTGGATAGGATTATTTAAGCCTAGCTCTTCCTCAAATACACCTGAGAGTATTCTCCTATCATTCACTCTAACAATAAACTCTCTAAAGCCTAGCTCGTCTAGAGTCTCTAAAACTAACTCTATTATTTCAGCATCAGCTTCAGGGTAAGGACTGCCTACAATATCAGCATCACACTGATAAAACTCTCTATACCTACCCTTCTGAGGTTCTTCATGCCTCCACACGGGTCCAATATGGTATCTCTTAAATGGCAATATAATATCCTGGTGGCTAGCAATAAATCTAGCGAGGGGTACTGTTAGATCATATCTTAAAGCATAATCTCTACCACTCCATGGATCGGTAAATCTCCATATGAGCCTACTCTCAGCCTCCTCACCATACTTACCAGCTAAGGTCTCCCAGTACTCTAAAACTGGAGTATCTATAGGGTCAAAACCAAATCTCTCAAAGACTCTAATAATCTTATCGATAATACTCCTCCTAAGCACATAGATCTCTGGCGTGAAATCTCTAAAACCTCTAGGTAATTTAGGCTTAGAGTTCACATTATACACCATAAATTATCATTAGATCTAAAACCTTAATAGAGTAAGTTAAGGTGTCCTCTCAGCCTCTCTAAGCATACCCTCAACTATAATCCTATAAACCTCTACTCCTAGTCTAAAGGTAGCATAAACCTTACCTTGAGTAGTTAAATTTAGACACTCACTACTCCATATTAACTCAATCATTTCACTTACTCTCCTAAGCTTTAAAGCATCATCAACAATACGCGATACTATAATCTTCTCCTCACCGCTAACTCCAATCGCATCAGCTAAATTATCATTATCATGTTTGAATATATTCTTATCTATACAACACTCCAATGATAAACACCTCTAAACAATTGTAGTAAAGGTTAGTGAAAGGTATTAAACTTAGATATCTCTACTAAGAGCTCATTACTAGATTACCTATCAATATATAACTCCTCTCATATACCTGGTGCTATACGCCTGATTATGAGTTGAGGTTTTAATGTATTATATAATCAAGAGTTTCTACTATAAGTTTTCAATTGCCAGCATAAGATTTATATATACGCTATTCTTATACTAAGATTTTGGGTGTATGATGTGGATCGACCATTTATAATACTATTATCTGAGGCTAGATCTGATCATTTAGGCCTTATAGGTGGTAAAGCTGCTGGTTTAGCTGAGATGATTAGAGCTGGTATTCCAGTTCCTCCAGGATTTGTTGTTACTACTGAGGCTTATAAGCAGTTTATACTAGAGACTGGGATTGCTGGGTATATTAAGTATGTTTTAGAGGATACTATTATTAGTGGTAAGCCTAGTGAGTATGAGAAGGCGAGCGAGTTAATAAGGGCTAAGTTCATTAGAACTCCTATGCCTCACAGGATTAGAGTTGAGATTGAGAATGCATATAGATCTCTAGGAGAGCTTCTAGGTATAGAGGATCCTCTAGTAGCAGTTAGGAGTAGTGCTACTGTAGAGGATTTACCTGAGGCTAGCTTCGCTGGGCAACAAGAAACATACCTTAATATTAGAGGTGCCGATAATGTTGTTGAAATGGTTAAGAAAGCTTGGAGTAGCCTATGGACTGCTAGAGCCTTAAGCTATAGGGATAGCTTAAATGTTGAGCATGAAGCAGCATTAATGGCTGTTATAGTCCAGAAAATGGTTAATAGTAGGAGTAGTGGTGTAATATTCACTATACACCCGGTAACTGGAGAAGAAGATAAGATAGTTATCGAGTCTATATGGGGTTTAGGAGAGTACATAGTTGGAGGTAAAGTTACCCCTGATAGATTCATAATTAATAAAGTAAACCTGGATATAATAGAAAAGAAGGTTAGTGAGAAGAAGCGAGCACTACTCTATGATCCAAGGCTTAAATCTAATATAGAGATTGATATACCATCTACTGATGATGAACTTAAAATTATAGCTCAAAAACACCCAGAAATAGCAGAGATTATAGTAGCACACAATGTTAGGCCTGATAGGCAATCTATAAGCGATGATGAGGCTAGGATGCTAGCGAAACTTGCGTTAAAAGTTGAGTCATACTTCAAAAAACCGGTAGATATAGAGTGGGCTATAGATGCTGATATTAAAGATAATAACATATTCTTGGTTCAAGTTAGACCTGAGACTGTGTGGAGTAGGAGGAGAGTAGAAGAGAAACCTAGAGAGAAACCTGTTGAAGTTGAGATTGGAAAAGTTCTAGTAAAGGGTATCCCAGCAAGTCCAGGCATAGCATATGGTAAGGTTAAAGTAGCTTTAACAGTAGAAGAAGCTGCTAAGAAGATGGAGAAGGGTAATATACTTGTTACTAAGATGACTGACCCAGACTGGGTCCCATATATGAAGCTAGCTTCAGCTATAGTAACTGATGAAGGTGGGATGACTGCACACGCAGCTATAGTATCTAGGGAACTTGGTATTCCAGCAGTGGTAGGCACCGGTAATGCTACTAAGGTCCTCAAGGATAATATAGAGGTTACAGTTGATGGTAGTAAAGGTTTAGTATACTATGGTAAAGTTGAGGTTGAAGAAGTTAAGCCCCAAGCTCAGCCTCAAACCCAGCTATTGATGCCTGCAGAGCTAGTACTCTCAGCGTATCCTATAACTGCTACAAAAATATATATGAATTTAGGCGAGCCAGATGAGATAGATAGGTATAAGAATCTACCATTCGACGGTATAGGTCTTATGAGGATAGAGTTTATAATAGCTAGCTGGATCCAGTACCATCCACTATACTTAATAGAGCAGGGTAAAGGAGTATACTTTATAGATAAGCTTGCAGAGGGCATAGCTAAGGTTGCTAGTACTATATACCCTAGGCCTGTAGTAGTTAGATTTAGTGACTTTAAGACTAATGAGTATGCTAAACTTAAGGGAGGAGAGAGCTATGAAGCTATAGATGAGAGAAACCCAATGATAGGCTGGAGAGGAGTATCTAGGTATATAAGCCCGCAATATGAACCAGCATTTAGACTAGAGGTTAGAGCTATAAAGAAAGTTAGAGAAGAGTGGGGTCTAAAGAATGTATGGGTAATGTTCCCCTTTGTTAGAACAACTTGGGAGTTAGAGAAGGCTCTTAGCATATTAAGAGAAGAGGGATTAGAGAAGAGTAGAGACTTTAAAGTATGGATTATGGTTGAGGTACCTAGTACAGTATTCTTAGCTGAAGAGTTCGCTAAGATGACGGATGGATTTAGTATTGGTAGTAATGACTTAACACAACTCATATTAGGAGCTGATAGAGATAGCGGTCTCCTAGCTAAAATGGGTTACTTCGATGAGAGAGATCCTGCAGTACTTAGAGCTATAAGACACATTATTAGGGTGGCTAAGAGATATGGAATAACTAGTAGTATATGTGGCCAGGCTCCAAGCGTATATCCTGAGATTGTAGAGTTTCTAGTAAGAGAAGGTATAGACTCTGTAAGTGTAAACCCAGATGCTGTAATATCTACGAGGAGATTAGTAGCTAGTATTGAGAATAAGATTATGTTAGAGAAAACTGGTATTAAGAGAGTAAAGAGAAAAAGATTATAGAGTTATGGGTAATTTAGCTAATATTCACAACTATTGGTATTAATAGTAATCCAGGTATTCTATCCTCAACTTTTATACCAGCAATATTGTATCCTATGCTAACCTGTGGTGCAAAGTTCAATATTAAAGCTACAAGTACGAGTGATGGCTCCTCAGGTCTAACTAGTAAGGTTACTGTATGCGTATCGCTAAAACCTAAGACTTCAGGTTCTACAGTTAACTCAGCGAACCCATCAATTACTAGAGGGACTACTGTAGCGAATGATAGAGCATAGCTTCCATAAACCTTAATATCAACTTTAGCTGTTGAGCCCTTAGCTATAGTTATAGATGTTGGAGCATCTACTCTAATAGGTCTTAGTATTAATGTGAACCTCTCTGGGTATCCTACATCTACTGATGCATCTGCTACTACATTCTTAACTATAATCCATGATGGTAATCTCTCATCAAAGCCTAGCCTCTCTAATATGAATCCATAGTCTGGAGCAAATATAGTCGCCATCTTAGGTGTAGGTGAATCGTATATAGCCTGTATTCCATGTCTTGGATAGTATGGTGGGAAGTTTAGCTTAGCAGCATATACTGCTCCATAGAATAGAGTATCTCCTGGTACAGTTAACAGTGTTGGCCCCAATCCTGCTACAGCTACATCAATACTAGTATTAGGTCCACTCCATAAGACTGTTACTAGGTAGCCAGCAACCCTGGGGTCCTCAACTATAACTGGGAAGCTTCTCCAATCAGCACTCTCATACCTCCATCCCCAGTCGAACTGGCCTTCGACAGCGTAGTTGTTGTAACTATAATCCTGCCATCCTGAAACAACTATATTCTCAGTACCTTTACCTACAACTATGGCTACTGGCACTGATACTGGAACTAGTGTCTCTCCACCAGTATACCTAGCTACTATATAGCCCTCATAGAAGCCTGGGGTTGCATCAGCCGGGACATTCACTGTTACTTTTAAGCTCGCAACGTCATTAGGCTTTAGAGTTAAGCTTCTAGATTCTAAGCTAATCCAATCCCAGCTTACACGTATGTGTCTTCTGAGCTCTAAGTAGAATGTTACATCAACATCTACGTATCTAGATGATATTATTCTAAGATCTAGCATTGGACCCCTAGCTAGTTTAGATATATCTTTCCCTAGCCATCTAGACGCCTGCTCCTCTGCTAACTTAAACTTCTCAATAGGCTTACCTACTGTTAAGTGTAGTACGTTAGCTATCCTTATATCATAGTTTATCCTTTGTGTCTCAGAGACAGCTATAATAGTATCATTATTAGCATCAACACCGTAATGTAACTCTAGTCCTAGATACAGGTAGTTGGTGTATACTCCAGCTCTGCCAAATGGGTCGAAGACACTGTATGGTACCCATGCTGCTAGCTCAACCATATCAGCGCCTTTGAAAGCATCTAGAGATACTGGAACCATGATTCTAGATAGTCCTCTGACAAGCTTTATAGTAATATAGTTGTCTCCGAAGCCAGTTAGTACTGTAGTTAGTGGAACTATTCTACCGCCAACTACTGCGTATCCTCTCTCTAAGTCTAGGTATTCGGTAAGTCCTTCTCTTGATACCTTAAATGTTACAGCTTCTAGCGTTACGGGTAGACTATCTCCAGCTAATACTCTGAGGTTTAGTGTCAATGTCTTAGAGGAGCCGGGCTTTACAGGGCCCGTGTATAATTGTGTATCCTCAACTATGGGTTGAACAGGGTAGTACATACTATTGAAGCCGAATAACCGGTAGAGATTAGTAGCTACAGATGTAGATGAAGCTATAGGTACTCCTCCTCTCTCTAGAGCTGTTATAGCTCTATAGACATCAACGTGGCCAGAGCCTTGTACATAGGCATTATAGCCTAGGTCTCTAGCAGAGCTCTTAACAAGAGTCTTAACAAAGCCTGGATCTACAGGTAAGCCCTTAGACTTCATATATGAGACTATTAAGGCTACAGAGCCGCTAGTCATAGGTGTAGCCTGACTAGTACCACCAAATAGTCTTATAGCCCCTATACCGCTACCTAAACCTGCAAGAGTATGAGTAAATGTCCACTCAAAACTGCCAATATTAACTACATCAGGCTTAACGAGGCCAACATTAGTTGGCCCTCTAGCACTCCAAGATACAACATCATCCCATGTCCCAGGTAGGAATCCGAAGGCTGGCCTATAATCAAAGAGTGTACTTGCACCTAGCGTTATAGCAAATGCTGAGTCTCCAGGTGTAGTCATTGTCCCGTAACCTGGGGCCCCATTACCACCAGCATGAACTATTATAGTCTTAGTAGTTGATATTACATAATCCCATATTAATGCATAGTTAGTTACACTACTAGCGAAACCTGCAAGTAATACAAAGCTACTACCCCAGCTATTACTAATAATATCAGCCTTATGTTTACCAGTATAACTCCACTCCCATATAGCCATAGGTTCTTTCTCGACTCTTACTAGATCTAAACCACTAAAGAATAATACTGATGCGAATGGGTTAACTAGCCCAGTATTAGCTGCTATTAGAGAGTCTGGAGCTATACCCTTAAGTGAAAACCTGCCATAGCCTAAATCTACAGGTTTATCATACCTTGATGCTATAGTATTAGCTACACTTGACCCGTGGCTATGATAGTCGTAGGCTATAGTAACATATCTACCTCTCGGATCCATACCTGGTAATATCTTACCTGTATAGTCAAATCCTGTAAACCAGCTAATAGCGGGACCTTCACCTGTTAAAACTCCTAGGAAGTCGTAGAGGTAGCCTGCTAGAGCCCCTATACTTAAATCATTAACTCCGTCTCCAGTAAAGTCTCTTGCTAGAACCTCGTCACCAAACCTAGCTGGCTTCTCGTCTGCAAAGCTAAAGTCTCTTAAGTATCTTATCGCAGACTCTGGTGGCGCTCTAATAACACCTGTGGCATTTAATGCTACTAGTAGGTAGTAGTACATTGTTGATAAATCAGCATAAACAGTATCATATACTCCCGGAGCCCTAGAATCTACATAGAGCACAGGCACGCTCCAGTATAGTGTCCCGCTAACAGTATAGTATTGTATGGCTAAGCCAAATCTATAGGTACCGCTAGCCGATGTAATCCCGCCGACATGATACCTATCTAGGGGGAACTCTACATAGAATACTCTCCCAGCTGGAGATGAGTAGTAGACCCAGCCACTCTTTGCTACACCCGCCGTCCAGAACCATCCATCAAAGTATGGTACACCCTCTGGAGGTATCATTATGAATCCTTCATCATCTTTAGCTGATGTTATTAATGTTAGAGTTAACCCAACCATATCGCTATCAAATATCATTGGTATTCCTTCAGGTGTTCTAGCTATAGCAGAGGATCCTAACCCTGGACTTCCAAAGTCTACTCCTGTATCTACTACTGCAACTACTACTCCTTTTCCTGTTATATCAAATTCTTCCCATACTCTACTAGCCCCTATTACTTCTACAGCTTTATACATATCAGGCTCTACGTCTCCAGCTGTAGACTCTATTGTGCCTAGATGATCCTCTGATCTCCTAATTATCTCATCTTCATAGAGTATACTTGATAGAGGTGCTCTATAGGCCATTATAGAGTAGATTCCAGGCGTTTTAGCTAATCTATCTACGTCATCTCTTGTAACAAAAGCCTCTATGTAAGTGAATGTTGGTAACCTTAAGACTCCTAGTATGCTTCTAGTATTAGAGGCTACCATAGCCAAGTCTATATTAGGTGATGCTGTTATAATAGCTTTAACCTGTCCTTCTCTCAACCTACCTCCTTTCGATAAAGCTAACTGCATAATCTCATAGTATTTACTTATAAACCAGTCTGGACCATCAAGTATATATGGCATAGTATAAGTAGCTGGTTCTAAGAGTAGTGGGTCAACAATAGAAGTATAGGATGGCAGGCTATTCTCAGAGCTGGGAGAACTAGATACTATAGCGCTAGTAGATGGGAATAGAAGAACTATTATGAAGGTTAAAGCTATGAGCTTTGAGAGTCTATTAATCATCAATACCACCTAGCCGGTTAATGGTTAGCTGTTAAAACTTATAAATCTTAATATAATAAGGAATATGTGGGTAAGGTATAACTTAGGCTAATGTCCACGGGTGATAATATGCTTAGAATCCTAGAACCCCTCCCAGAGTCTCTAGTCTACCATTATAGGCCTGATGCTCTTAGAGCCCTCTATAATAATCTACTGAGGGAGAGGCTGTCATGGTATTATAGTGTTTTATTTAATGAGAAGCCTGCTAAGTTCCTAATAGCTAGGAGAATTGAGGCCCCACTAGACCCCTATGATACTAGTATTAGCTTAGGTGAGCTCTGGCAGGTACATGATAAGCTTGCATTAGAGCATAGGAGGCTATGGTTAGATATACGCGAGGACCGTGAGAATATAAGGATGGATGAGCCTGAGCCTAAATTCACATATTTAGATGTTAAGATAGCTATTGCTAAGAGAATAATGGAGAGCTGTGAGCTCTGTGAGTGGAGATGTAAAGCTAATAGAGCATCTGGTAAAATTGGTGTTTGTAGAGTTGCTAATGAGTGTATGGTATATAGCTTCTTCCACCACATAGGCGAAGAAGCCCCCCTAGTACCTAGTGGTACAATATTCTATGGAGGATGCCCGTTTAGATGTGTATTCTGCCAGAACTGGGAGATTAGCCAGGTTGTGACCAGAGACTATATTAAGGTAACACCTAGAACATTAGCTAGTATACAGGAGAATCTAGCTAGAACAGGAGCTAGGAATATAAACCATGTAGGTGGAGAACCTACACCACAAATACCATTCATACTAGAGAGTCTAAAGTACCTCAATGTCAACATAGCACAGCTATGGAATAGCGATATGCATATGACGCCTGAAGCAATGAAGCTTATAAAAGACATCATAGACATATGGCTACCAGACTTTAAATATGGGAATGACGAGTGCGGGAGGAGACTATCAAAAGTTAAAAACTACTTCTCAGTCTCAGCTAGAAACCATATTGAAGCCTATGAGGAAGGATTAGGGGATATGATTATAAGACACTTAGTACTACCAAACCATATAGAATGCTGTACTAGACCAGTACTAGAATGGCTCTCAAAGAATATTCCCAGAGCAGTATTAAACCTAATGGATCAATACCACCCAGACTATCAGGTTCTAAAAGAGCCTGAGAGGTATAAGGACATAGCTAGAAGGCTTACAAGAAGAGAATTCGAAGAAGCACGGAGAATAGCTAGAAGCCTAGGCTATACTATAATAGTTGAAGATCTACTACTCTACGAGTATTAACTACAACTTAAACTAGAAATAATTTAGTCATATCCTAAACTTTAACTAGAATTCTATAGTAGGTGAGCACTATAAAGCCTAGATTTGACTTATTAAGGAGAGTATGGTATGAAAATTATGGTTCGTGACCGTTTCTTTTCTTTAGGCTTTTGTAGATCTCTCTAAGATGCTTATAGCTCTTGATGCTATTAGATACGCGCTAGTAATATGCTTATCTAATCCCAGGTTTCTTCATGGTTTCCGTGCGTTCTCGTGAACTAGTTGTTTCTCTCAGGTCTACATATACTGCTTTTAATCCATAGAGTGGTGCATTCCACTCTATCCTCTCTATGATCGAGCTCCTTAATATGGCTATTTTGTAGTTGTAGCTACGCTCCCTCTTTCACCCTATCCTAATCTAGTAGTACCTCAGGTAGCGTGAAACAGTAGGCTAATCGCTACATAATCTAAACCTATAGGGATATAATCTATAAGACATATAAACCCCCGAGTACTTATAAAAGTTTTAGCAACCCTAAGTTTCCGAGACCCACGGCAGACCGTGGGGAGGAAGTTCAGGGAAACAGTGATGACCCGCCCTAGGAAGACCTAAAGAGGCCCAGGACGTGAAACGGTTTAGAATTCTCCTACTTTATATATTAAACCATCTACATATAATAGGTTTCCTCCTCTCCTTTTTAATTTCTCTAATATCCTCTTAGCCTTTCTTCTTATATCTCCTTTATAAGCTTCTCTTCTATTCCTCGCCTCTTTTCCTAATATGTAGCCTGTTAATGCTACTATGGTTGCTGATGCTCCTAGGCTATTTATGGTTTTGGCTATGTCTTTAAGGTCTTCAATTAATGATTCAGCTTCAACTTCAGGTATCTCTATTATAGCTTCTTCTGTCCCCCTATCCCAGTCAAGACCATAGATTACTATAGCTGAGTGCTTTGACTTAAATATATCTATGAGTCTTGAGAGTTCTCCTGTTACATCATTTGGAGAATATGGGTTTAAACCTCTAGACTCTATAAATTCACTAAACCTATCTAAGTCTATGATTATTATAGTGCCCCACGAGGGCCTCATGACATACACCTTAATATTAGCGGTCTGTTTGAGTCTAGGCCAGTCATCAATCCTAGACTGCCCGCTTCTTCATCCTATTCTAATCTAGTAGTAGGTAAAAGCTTAATACTATACTATTCTTAGATGGTATGTTTATATTTAAATACTTTAATCCTTTAAGTACCTATAGGGTGTTTTATGTGAGACATGAATCTATTGGAGGAGAAGCCAAGCCTGAAGTTCAAATAGAGAATATTGTTGCTACAGTTGTATTAGAGCATTCTCTAGACCTAGCTCTTATAGAGTCTAGAATGCCTGATGTAGACTATAACCCAGACCAGTTCCCAGGCTTAGTTTATAGGCTTGAGCAGCCTAAGGTGACAGCATTAATATTTAAGTCTGGTAAGATGGTTGTTACAGGAGCTAAGAGTATAAACCAGTTAGTCTTTGCTGTTAAAAAGATACTTAAGAATATGATAAATAAAGGAATACCTATACATGGTAAACCTCAGATACAGATACAGAATATAGTAGCATCGGCTAATATAGGTATGGTTATAGACTTAGAGAAAGCGGCATTAGTACTACCGGGTAGTATGTATGAGCCAGAACAGTTCCCAGGTCTAATATATAGAATGGATAAGCCAGTGGTTGTACTCTTAATATTTAGTAGTGGTAAGATGGTTGTTACAGGAGCTAAGAGAGAAGAGGAGGTGGTTAAAGCAGTTAATACAATATATGAGACTCTAAGAGAACATGGTTGCGTAATAGATGCTGGAGAAGAATTTATATTTTAGCGTAAAGCTCTTTAAGCCTAATGAGAGGCTGAACTCCAAGCCTCTGATCTACAATTATAGGTATACTATCCTCTATCACACCAAGGTTTCTAGTAATAGGGGATAGATAGCTCCCTCTATCTAATGTTATAGTGTTTCCAACCTGGTACTCGCCTAGAGCCGGGATTACTATTATGAGTGAATCTTTAATAGTAGGTATTAATAGTAGGGCTTTAAACTTCTCCCTATACCCTCCAGTATCTAGCTGTACAGCTGGATGCTCATGTCCTATTATTATGTAATCACTACCTATATCTAAATCTAGGTGTCCATGGGTTAAAACTACTCCGCTACCAATATCTAGAATGTCATCGATTATAGTGACACCATAGTTTCTAAGGATAGGTGTTACATAATTATCATGATTACCCCTAATGAATATAATCTCCTTGAATCCCGCATCTAAAGCCTCTGATAGTAGATTCTCTACTTCAACTCTCTCCTGCCTAGTGAGCCTATCAAAGACATGCTTAATATCACCATTAATTATGAGTCTCCTAGCACTAGTGCGATCCCTTGAATCCTTAATTACCTTTAAAGCTTTTCTTAGCTGAGTCTTAGGTAGAAATAAGCCTTGAGAGGCTAGAGCATCCTCATAACCTAAATGTATATCAGCTACTACTAGTGAATCAGCACTCTTAATATATAGTACAGGCCTAGACTCTACAATAAACAAATCAATCCCTAAGAGCTCGAAAACACTATACAAGTATATCTCCCGTAATACCTATTATGAGCTAAGGTTGATTAGCTTATAGGAGCCCTAATATAGCGTGGCGGGCCCGCCGGGATTTGAACCCGGGACCTACGGGTTAAAAGCCCGCCGCTCTACCAGGCTGAGCTACGGGCCCACACCTTATTATGATACAGTAAGTTAACCTTAAAAATTCTATAATTATATCTAACCTATCTAATTCTCCAGCTATACTCAAGTGTATAGATAGGATTCTACAACTTTCTAGTATAAGCTGATACGTGAGATACTCAGAGCTACTCTAAAGCTACCTAGGGTTAATGTAGAACTGAGATTCCTGAGGTGACCTGATGGGAAGGCTCTATCTGGACTCTGTCTTAGATAATGAGCGTATACTGTACTCTTAAGGTTTCTGTTTATGTAGGCATGTACCATATATAGCTTTCTCTGTAGATAGGTTATCTTGGTGTATGATTCTAAGTTGGAGTCTCTTATTAAGGTGGCTAATGTTAAGAGAGGGTATTTTAGGGGTTTTGCTGGTATGTTTAAGGCTACTCTCGAGTCTAAGACTGAGGGTTTTATTACATGTCATGTTCATGATACTGGTAGTCTTATTAGGAATATTAGATCTGGAACCCCCGTATACTATGTTAATTCTAGAGGGTTAGGCAGGGTTACTAGTTGTGATATTATCGCTGCTAGACTCAATGATACACTTGTTCTCTTAGACTCTAGGCTTCCCAACGAGATATTCTATAGGATAGCTAGACTAGTATATGTAGATTCAGAGATTATAAGAGAGTTCTATATTAAAAGTCCTGCTTTAAGATATAAGGTTGACTTTATGATATTAAAGCCTAATATAGAGCCTATGCTAGTTGAGGTTAAGGGTGTTAACTACGTAGATAATAGAGGTATAGCTTTATTCCCTAATGCTAAAAGTGCTAGAGCATCAAGACAATTAGATGACCTAAGGAGGTTAAGTCTCATGAGTAGTAGTGAGCCCAGATTTAAGGCGATGATCGTATTTATTGTTCTTAGAGGTGACGGTAGAGAAGTTAGACCATATGCGTCAATAGATAGAGTATTTGCCTCTAAACTATGCGCTTATAAGGACATAGTAGAGTATAAAGCTTATAGAGTTAGAAGCGAGCTTAAAGGCTCAACAATACATATATACTACGATGGTGAAATCTCAGTAAAACCCTGTGATACTTAAAGTATTCAGACTATAATCTCCTAAATAGAAGTTAACATTCTAGGAGTATTAACTAGTGAAGACTACGAATGTTATTTTAACTGCTAATAGCTCTCTGTAAATAGTTTCTAATATAGTATTCTATCGCTCCATCTGTTCTAACACCTTCTAATCTCTCCTCTACTATATTATTATCTGTAACCTTAGCTACTATTATTGTAGGACTAGCTGAAACCTTATATTCCCTAAAGGTTTTTGAAGCAGCCTCCGATGCACAGTTATCAGCAAACCAATTACATACAATTACAACAAAGAATATGCTAGGCTCACTACCATATTTAACTAGCAGCTTATAGAGGTACTGATCCTGAGATCTACATGCTGGACAGTAGAGGTTGTCAAAGTATACGACATATATACCATCACCTAACTCACCTATCCTAAAAGCTTCACCATCCTTCCTAAGCAGACTCCACGATCTCTTAGCTCCACTATACACGTATATCCCATTAGGGCTACCAGGTCCAGGCATTGTATAAGGCATTAAGCCCACCAATAAAGTGTTTAGAGATGCCAGAGATTTTAAAAATAATGTATAAACATACTCTATTCTATGCGGTTGTTCGTGTTGATTATATTCAACACAGGCTTCTCCCCCAGCACTCGTTCACTTACCCAGATTCATTGGGGGCTACGTTGACGGACACCACTTGGGCATGCTTCTAGGGTTATGTATATTCTTTCGCCTCTAATAGCTACTCAGCCGTCTTTGTAGTCTATATTAGAGATTATCTTCCTATATGGGAGTGT
>JAUQQR010000060.1 GCA_030549835.1 Thermoproteota archaeon | reverse complement strand
TCGAGCCTAACGGCATAAGGGCTCACATCTAGTTTTTATCCCTAGGATAGGATGAGGAGTACCTGCAAACCTCCCTAGTAGCGTAGTACTTCTCCAAAAATCCTACAAAAACCCTTATAAACCTAACTCACAAAAACAACTATCACCCCTTAATACCACTAAGGAGCTCGGTATTGAATATTAGAAGTTGTGAACATATACTATGTAGAGTGATCCGTGACTACAGTAGATTGCTGGAGTAAATTTCTTCTCTATGTGTAAGGAAATACTTATAAGCTATGATTTCTAATCCTAGGATGAGCCTGGGAAGCGATGAGGGGCATTGCCTAAGCTTCTCGGGGGAGCAAAACATAGATGGGAGCCCTGTGCCGTTGGGCTCAACAGCTACCTATGACTCTACGCGGATACCTAAATCCACGTAGGCGAGGTGGAAGCCCCTAGATGGAACATCTAGGGACAAACGGAGTGGCTAATAACCATAGTGAAGCGTGAAGTAGAGGCATAACCCGCCTTAGAGAAGCCTAGGGCGGGAAATGGAGTCTAGTGTGGGAACGGGAGAATAATGATAGTTGTTTTTTGTGGTAGAGTTTCTTTATGTACTTCTAATTTATTATCTTCTAGTCTTATCTTCTGTGTCTTTATTATATTGAGAAATTTATCTATGGGGTCTAAAGGTGCTATTGATCCAGGTATCCAGTAGTGCATTGGTATGGCTATCTTTGGTTTTATTGTCTTTATTATATCCCAAGCTTCCTGATAGTTTATTGTATATACTCCTCCTATAGGGATTAGTATTATGTCTGTCTGGCTTAGCTCTTCTACTTCTCTTTCTTCAAGTGTGTGTCCTAAGTCTCCCAGATGTGTTATTATCATATCCTCTACTTTTATCATATAAGCTATAGTCTCTCCTCTTAGCGCTCCTCTAGCTTTATCATGATATAGTCTTATACCTTTAATATTTAAGCCCTTAACATTCATAACACCATCTCTCCATTTAGTAACTATACTACCAGCTCCTGAAGCTATCTCAATAGCATTATGATCATAGTGATTATGTGTCACTAATACTAAATCAGATTCTTCTCTACAAGTATCTATACCTAAACTCCCACCGTCATGAGGATCTAATGCTATCTTTATGCCGCTAGTTTCAAGTATAAAGTATGAGTGGCCACACCATCTAATTAACACTATTAATCCCATATACTCATTTAAACCTTAAAATTTAAATAATCTAATCTTGATAATATCTACTGTGGTAGTATACTTGCTAGCATATATGGGTAAGAGAATAGCTACCCTAGATGATATTGATATATCTAAGAAAAAAGTTCTAGTAAGAGTTGATATAAACTCCCCAGTTAACCCTAAGACTGGAGAATTAATAGATATCTCTAGGATTATAGAGCACTCGCTTACCATAAAAGAGCTTATAAGTAGAGAAGCTGCAGTAGTAGTTATTAGTCATCAAGGGAGGCCTTTAGACTCAGACTTCACAAGTTTAAGGATCCACGCTACAATCCTATCTAAAATTTTAGATATTGATGTAGAGTTTGTAGAGGATACAATTGGACCATATGCTAAGAGAGCTATAGAAAAGTTAGAGCCCGGTGGAGTATTAGTATTAGAGAATACTAGACTACTAGCTGAGGATAATATAGAGGCTCCTCCAGAGAAGCATGCTGAGAGTATTCTAGTATCTAAGCTAGCACCGTTATTCACATACTTTGTAAACGATGCTTTCGCAACATGCCATAGAAGCCAGGCTAGTATAGTGGGCTTCCCCCTAAAGATACCTAGTGTAGCCGGGAGAGTACTGGAGAGAGAGCTTAAAGCTTTAAATAAGATTATAGAAATGTCTGATAAACCTAAAATATTCGTACTTGGGGGAGCTAAACTAGACGATACTATTAGGGTCATTAAGTATGTTTTTGAATCAGGAATAGCTGATGAAGTTCTAACAACAGGGCTAGTAGCTATACTATTCCTTCTAGCTAAAGGTGTTAAAATACCTAAAGATGTTGAAAGTAAGATTTTAAGTAAAGTACCAAGAGAGCTATTAAGTGAAGCTAGAGAGCTCATATCAAAGTATAAGAATTTAAAGATCCCCATTGACTTCATTATAGAAGAGAGAGATGGAGCCATTACGGTGTCTCACGCCTCTATAGTGACAGGGATCCCAAAGGATATAGGACCTTCAACAATAGAATACTATACTTATAAGATTAAGAGAGCTAAAGTAGTAGTTATGAGGGGGCCTGCAGGCGTTATAGAAGATCCTAGATTTAGAGTAGGTACTGAAGCCTTAGTTAAAGCAGCTTTAGAGAGTAACGCTTACACAGTATTTGGAGGAGGCCACTTCATATCTATGGCTTCAAATCTCTCAGCAGAACTTAGATCTAGGATAGGTCATTTAAGTACAGGTGGTGGAGCCCTACTATACTTCCTCTCTGGGAGTATACTTCCAGGTTTAGAGGCGTTAGTTAAATCAAATGAGATATTTAAGATAGCAGTATAGAGCATATATTAGATCTAGTTAAGCTTAGGTATTGAGGTGCATAGGATTGAAGATTAGAGTAGGGGTTAATGGATATGGAACTATAGGTAAGAGGGTAGCATTAGCTGTCATGAAACAGGATGATATGGAGCTTGTAGGTGTAGTTAAGAAGAGTTATGACTACTCTCTCTATCAAGCTAAAGCTTTAGGTCTAAAAATATTCGCTCCTAAAGAAGAAGACTATAAACTCTTAGAGTCTAAAGGCGTGAGAGTTGAAGGCACGTTGAAGGATCTACTAGGTAAAGTTGATGTTATAGTAGATGCTACACCTGAAGGAGTTGGATTACAGTATAAGAGTCTCTACGAGACCTTCAAGGTTAGGCAAGTATACCAGGGCGGAGAGAAGCCTGAAGTAGCAGATTTATCCTTCAATTCTCTATGTAACTATAATGAGGCGATTGGTAAACGTAGTGTTAGAGTAGTATCATGTAATACAACTGGGCTACTTAGAATAATATGTGCTATAAATAGGCACTTTGAGGTTAATAAGGTAAGAGCTGTAATAGTTAGGAGAGCTGCTGACCCTAAGGAGGTTAAGAGAGGTCCTATAAACTCTGTAGAGCTTAATCCACCAAAAATTCCTAGCCACCATGCTATAGATGTTAAAACAGTAATACCTAATCTAGATATTATAACGGTTGCAGTAGTAGTCCCAACTACATTAATGCACGTTCACCACGTTACACTAAGATTATCTAAAAGTGTAACTAGAGAAGATATAGTATCTATACTAGACTCTACACCTAGAATTATGTTAGTTAACTCTGACAAATCAGGCATTACAGGTACTGCTGGGATTATAGAGGCTGCTAGGGATCTCAGGCTAAGATATGATGTCCCAGAACTTGTAGTCTTCGAAGACTCAATCTACGTAGATAATAATGAGGTAATGCTATTCCAAGCAATACACCAAGAGTCTATTGTTACTCCAGAGAATATTGATGCTATAAGGGCTATAACAGGGTTAGAAAAGGATCCTTTAAATTCTATAGATAAGACTGATTCAAGTTTAGGTCTAACTAAGAGGTTATGGTAATTAATCCCACATGTAACCCTCACTATTTTATATGATATTAAATTTAACTCTTAAGCATACTCTTTCAGAATGGGGATTTGTATGGATAAATATATTAAATTCTTATCTAAGAGAACTAATAAGCTTAAAGCGTCAGAGATAAGAGAATTATTAAAGTTAACAGAAGGGAAGAATATAATTAGCTTTGCTGGAGGGTTACCAGATCCTACAGTATTCGATAAGGATAAGCTAATTGAGATAGCGAGAGACGTATTAGAGAATTTTAGTGATAAAGCTCTACAATACTCGCCAACTAGAGGAGTATCAGTATTTATTGAGACTTTAAAGAATTTCCTCCTAGATAAGGGGATTAACATATCTAATAATGATGATATAATAGTTACTACTGGGTCCCAGGAGGCCATATATCTAGCATCCACAGTACTTATAGATAGAAGGGATGCTATTATTGTTGAGGAGCCCACATACCTAGCTGCTCTAAATGTATTTAAATACCTTGAGTCTAGGTTAATACCAGTACCTATAGATGATGATGGCATGAATACAGAGGTTTTAGAAGATTATCTTAGAAAGCTTAGAGAGGATGGTAGGAGAGTTAAACTAGCATATGTTAATCCAACATGCCAGAATCCTAGTGGGACTACGATGAGTATAGCTAGGAGAAAACACCTAATAGAACTTGCCTCCCAACACGACTTCTTAATATTAGAAGATGACCCCTACGGATACTTCATCTTTGAAGGCGAAAGACCTATACCATTAAAGAGTCTTGATAGAGATGAGAGAGTGTTATACATGAGTACTTTTAGTAAGATTCTAGCTCCAGGTCTCAGGATAGGCTGGGCTGTAGGTCCTGTAGAGATAATAAGGTATATGGAGTTAGCTAAGCAAAATGTAGACTTACATAGTAGTACATTCTCACAGTATATAGTTATGGAAGCTATAATGAGAGGGGTCGTAGACGCTACTATAGAAAGGGCAAGGTCACTATATAAGGTTAAGAGAGATGCTATGCTAGAAGCTTTAGAGCAAAACATGCATACAACAGCTACATGGACTAAGCCGATAGGAGGCTTATTCATAATGGTAACTTTAAAGAAGAAAATAGATACTAAGAAACTCCTACTAAAAGCTATAGAGAAAGGAGTGGCATACGTGCCAGGAGGCTCATTCTACGTATCAAGAAGAGGATCTAACACTATGAGGTTAAATTATAGCTATCCAACACTAACACAAATAAGAGAAGGAATAAGTAGGCTAGCATTAACAATTAAAGAG
>JAUQQR010000019.1 GCA_030549835.1 Thermoproteota archaeon | reverse complement strand
ACCACATCTCAAACCCTCAACTCTACCATTTCTTAGTAGATGGTTATTCATAGGCTTTTATACCTAGCCTCTCAGCCATCTACCTCTCAATAGTCTCTCTAGATCTCCTCACCATAGAGGCTCCCATATAGCCGCCTTTATTTCTACAGGTCTTAAAACCCTGAGGGTATCAACGACCATATAAGTTTCTAGAGCTTAAAAGCTTCATAGAGAATCCCTATATAAGCTATTAAACATTACTTAGTATAGCTAATGAAAATACTCTCTAACTCAAGATTACTATTCTTAAAATACTATACTATTACAGAACATATAAACAACCTGAATTAATATTGGAAAGAACTCACTATACTAATACTCGGATAATTTCTTAAACTCTAGTAGGATCTACTCATCAAAATAAAATTTTAAGATTTAGTTATGGTTGTTCGACGAATTTTGTTCTAGAACCTAAGCTGAAGTGACGGATTATTCAAGTTTAGCATATAGAGGAAAGTAATATATAAGCTGTGGTCATGTCAGATTTTTAAATAAATGGATGGGAGTTAGCTGGTGATATGTGTTAATGAGGATTCAGAGAATTAGAGGTATCTATAGGGGGTCTTGCCCAAACTGTGGAGGTTCTATTAGTAGTGATAGACTTGAGATGGGGCTTCCTTGCGATAAGTGTTTACCTAGATTACCTGATGGTAGTATTTTAAAGGAGGACATATTTCATATTCTTGAGAAGAGCGGTAGTCTTAAAAATTATAGGTATGTGTATGAGCTTGAGTCAGAGGCTAGGGAATTTATTAAGTTTTTTGAGAAAACGTTAGGATCGCCTCCTTGGGGTGCTCAGAGGACGTGGATTAAGAGGCTTGTTAGAGGAGATAGTTTTAGTATTGTAGCTCCTACTGGTACTGGGAAGACTACGTTTGGTATAGTAGCTGCTCTCTACTTGGCATGTGTTAAGAAAGCTAAGTCATATATACTAGTCCCCACTACGACCCTAGTAGCTCAGATAGTAGAGAAGACTAATACACTAGCTAAAAACATAGGTTGTACTCCCATAATAGTAGGCTTTCATAGTAAAATGAAGAGATCTGAGAGAGAGAACGCCCTTAATATGATAATGAGTGGTGACTTTGACATACTAGTATCAACTATAGCTTTTGCAAGGAGATATGCTGACATATTATCTAACTATAAGTTTAAGTTTGTGTTAGTAGATGATGTAGATGCTGTCTTAAAAAGTGGACGTAGCATAGATGCTGTCTTAAAAATAGTAGGATTTAGTAGAGATCATTTAGAGAAGGCTACAAAACTATTAAGTTTACAGAGGGAGATAGCTAGGATACTTGAATCAGCTAGTGAGGAAGAGTTTAGAGAGAAGAGTAGTATTAAGAGTAAATTGGCTAATATTCAGAATGATATAGAAGCTTATAAGAGAGAGCTCCTAGAAATGAGAGGTAAAGTGGCTCAGGTAATTTTTAGTAGTGCTACTGGGAGACCTAGAGGATCTAGGGTTAGATTATTTAGAGCACTTCTAGGCTTTGAGGTTGGAGGTAGAGGTGATATAGGTTTAAGGAATATAGTTGATACCTACTATAAACCCACTATAGGAGATATTAATGATATAGACGGGTTTACCGGGGAGATCGTAGATCTTATAAAGAAGCTTGGATCAGGAACTCTAGTATACGTGCCTATGGATATGGGAGTTGATGTAGCCGAGAAAATAGCTAAGATACTAGAGGAGAGAGGGATAAAAGCTAAAGCATACCACGCAAAAACACCATTTAGTGTATTTGAGGCTTTTATAAATGGAGAGTTAGATGTTCTAGTTGGAGTTGCAAACTACTATGGAGCACTAGTTAGAGGAATAGATTTACCTGAGAGAGTAAAGCACGCAGTATTCATTGGGGTACCTAGATTTAAGTTCCCTGTAACTGTAGGCGAGCCTCACCCAGCTAATCTTATGAGGCTACTATCTCTACTAGTAGATATCGATATTGAAGATGTAGCTAGACAAGCTAGAGGATACCTGGCTGAGGTTAGGAGGATAGTGAAGAGGTATAGCCCAGCGTACCTACAGTATTTAACAGAGAAAATTCTTGAAGGTGAAATTGAAGGTGAGAATAGGACCTTAAGAGTGCTTATTGAAGCATATAAGTTTCTATTAAATGCTTTATCAGATAAAGATGTATGGGATAGGTTGAGAGATAGAAGTGATATAGCAACCATAGAATATAATGGATTAAAGTATATACTCTTACCTGATATAAGCACATATATACAAGCGAGTGGTAGGACTAGTAGATTATATGCTGGAGGGATAACTAAGGGGTTAAGTATAGTAATCGTGGATAATGAGAAAGTTTTCAATGGCTTAAAAACTAAAGCAAAGTATATAGCTGATATAAAGTGGGTAGAGTTAAAGAGAGAAAATGGTAAGTACACTTGTAGAGATATAGATCTAGACTCTCTACTAGATGAAATTAGGAGAGATAGAGAAAGAGTATCAAGTATACTAAGAGGGGTAGTTAAGCACATTGAGCTCGTAAAATCAGCATTACTACTTGTTGAGTCGCCTAATAAGGCTAGAACTATAGCATCATTCTTTGGACAGCCTACAATAAGAGTATTCCCAGGAGGACTTAGAGCCTATGAGGTAGCTCTACAAAACTATATATTGACAATAGCAGCTAGTGGAGGACACGTATTCGAGCTAGTTTCAAGAACTAGAGATGATGATATTCAAGGAGAACTCTCAGAGTATAAGAGAGAAGACGTATTTGGAGTAATAGTAGTAACTTATAATGGTAAGAAACACTATATCCCAGTATTATCTAGTATAAAGAGATGCCTATCATGCGGCTACCAGTACACTGATGAATCAGAGCAATGCCCACGATGTGGGAGTAAGAGTATTAGAGATTCAAGAGATATTATAGAAGATATTAGGAGGATAGCATGGGAAGTAGATGAAGTATTTATAGGTACAGACCCAGATACTGAAGGCGAGAAGATAGGTTGGGATTTAGCACTACAAATTAAACCATATAATAGTAATATCTATAGAGTAGAGTTCCATGAAGTAACTAAGGATGAAATCCTAAAGGCTATAAGTAGCCCAAGGACACTAAACGAGAAACTAGTAGAAGCTCAAATTGTTAGGAGAGTTGAGGATAGGTGGATTGGATTCACTCTATCACCTCTACTATGGTGTGACTTCTGGTTTAGATACTGTGATGAACTACAAGGAATGGAAAAAGCTGGCTATAGGGTTCCAGTTAGGGATCTTGAGAGATGTTATAGAGATAAGTATAACTTTAATCTAAGTGCAGGTAGAGTACAGACTCCTATCCTAGGATGGGTTGTTAAAAGAGATAGTGAGAAGCCTAAGACTATTAGAGTCTACGACTTAACCTTAAATGGCGAGATAGTATTAAGCTTAAAAGAAAGTGATATTAGTAGTGAGCTAGCATCAATACTTAAAGGTTATGCTAAGAAAACTAAGAAGAGAGAGCCTGTAGAATTAGAGATTATAGTAGACTTAGAGTCTAGGAGAGAAGATACTATAAACCCACCCCCACCATATACAACTGATACTATGATAGCTGATGCTAGTAGATACCTTAATCTAGGAGCTCCAGAGACTATGAGGCTAGCACAAGACCTCTTCGAGTGGGGTCTAATAACGTATCATAGAACAGATTCTACTAGAGTGAGTGAGAGAGGTATGCAGATTGCATTTGAGTGGCTCCAGGAAAGGTTTAGAGATAATGCAGAGAAACTATATAAGCCTAGGAAGTGGGGTGAGGGGGGAGCTCATGAGGCTATAAGACCTGTTAAGCCTATAGATGCAGATACCCTACAATCTCTCCTAGAGGAGGGTATAATAGAGCTTCCAGGGAGGATTACACGGAAGCATATAATGCTGTATAGCTTAATATTTGAGAGATTCATAGCTAGCCAGATGAGAGAAGCAATAGTACACTATGATAACTATAATATATACATTGTAGGAGTTAGAGTAAGTGAAAAGAGGATGGTTAAGATTGGAGTAGATAATGATATAGTATCTAAAGGCTTCACTCTTGTCTGGAGTCGGGGAATTCAAGTTCAAAAGCAACTCGCACAAGGCCCGATTAACGTCAGAGTTAATAGTAGGAAGGCTATGAGGATATACCCATATACTCAAGGTAGCCTGGTAGAGGAGATGAAGAATAGAGGTATAGGGAGGCCTAGTACCTACGCTAAAATAGTTGAGACCCTACTTAAGAGGAAGTATATAGCTTTACTTAAGAAGACTAAGGGATACATTGTTTCGACAGTAAGAGGTAGAAGAGTATATAAGTATCTAACTAAGGATCTTAAAGATCCAGAATCGTCACTTAAAGTAGACTATGGGGATCTAAAAGTTTACTTAGAGAGAGTGCCTAGCCTAGTCTCAGAGGATAGGACTAGGGATTTAGAGAGGCTAATGGATGAAATTGAGAGAGGTGAGAAAGAGTGGTCTGAGGTACTAGATAGTATATATAGTGAAACCAGAGAACTTTCACTCCCTATAAGGCTAATTTCATTAGAAGAGTTTGGGGTAGTACCTAGTGTAGCTAAGAGGTTTAGAGAGTGTCTTGAGATGGCTAAAAGCATATTCGGTACCATATAGTTGAGGGAGATTATTATGTCTCTAAAGATAGGAATTATACATGAGAGGGTTAAATTAGATGCAAAGAGAACTAATACCAGGAGGTTAAGCGATGCTATAAGGAAGCTTAAAGAACAACATGAGAGGGTTAAGATAATAGTACTCCCAGCATACCCCTTCACAGGCCCCCTATCAGCTTATAACGAGTCTAAAGCCACAAAATTTATATGGAATAATGCTGAGAGAATACCTATAGGGCAGAGCAGGCTTAAACAAGGTAGTATAATCTCAACATTAATTAAATGGAGTATGGAAACAGACTCTTACATAATAAGTGGACCTATAGCTGAGAGAGCAGGACCTAAAATCTACCTTACAGTTGTAGTAGTCTCTCCTAAAGGCTACGTTATAGGTAAGTATAGGAAGATAGGGCTTAGTAGAATTGAGGAAAAGCTTGGAGTAAATTGTGGTAGAGAACCTGGAATACTAAGGATAGATGAGTTAAACTTAAAATTAGGATTATTTGCTGACGATGACCTAGCATACCCTGAAATATTTAAGACTATGGTAATTAATGGTGTGAATATAGCCATAGGCTTTCTAATGCCATTCGAGTCGCAGTATTTAGGAGCGTTAAATAAATTAAATACAAACATTATAACTATGAACATGGATATAATAACAAGCTTCTTATTAACTAGGAGTAGAGAGACAGGGCTCCCAATAATACTAGTTGGAGGAGCAGTTGATATAGAAGAAAACGTGACCATGGCAATACCAACAATACCAGTAGAACCAGATATTGGAGTTATAAAAAGTAAAATCCTAGGATTAAATAATGAAAGCTCACACCTAGTAATAGAATTAAATGTTAAAGCTAGTAAACCGAGAGAGATCTCACCACTAGACATAATAACTTCAAAATTATCATGTAAAATTATAGAAGAAAATAAGAATATAGCCAAGAAATAGTTTAAATAATGCTGGGTATGAGCTCATATCCCGGATTCTTCTTCATTATTATCAGGTATGCTGAGTTTAATCATCGCCCATCTATGTTGATCATATTTAAGGCTTAAATACCTCTAATTATAATTATTCTAGTGTACTATATAGGTGGGTAGTTTGTGCTCTCTTTAATTATTTGGCCGAACCCTTACTTTTTAATAGGCGTGTATCTCTACAATATCTCTATCCTCAAGCACATGGTCTCCTCCTACTCTTTGTCCAGGGTATTTAACGTTTCTACCCCATACTCTAGCGTACCTAAAATTCTCTGCTAGCCTCTTATGTATTAACCTAGCTACGTCTAGGACTGTAGCTCCTCTTCTAACAACTAGAGGGTTAGGGTCTGGTTCTTTGTTAGGACTTTTTGTATATACTCTAACTATGTTTAGAGTCTTGAATAATATGTTACAAAGTATATCTATGTTATATCCTCCTTCTACTGATACTGGTATAACTGATATGTCTTTAGGTATAGTCTCTCTAATATTACTTATAAGTGTAGTGTAATCTTCTAGTATATCTATCTTATTCACTAAGACTATAGTTGGCTTATATACCATATTTGTTATTAATGCGGACTCTACATCATCTAGTGTTATGTCGCCCTCAATTTCTACGATAGCATTAAATATTCTATACTCAGCTAGTAATCTTCTTAGATCTTCTTCGGTGAAGCCGATAAGCCTCCCTTGACCCTCAACTTTTACTCCACTGATATCTCTGCTCTTCTTAATTCTAACTATTCCTCTAGCTCTAGACACCATTATTCCTCTCTCATTCAGTATTTCAAGAGCTCTCCTTATAGTATCATATATATTAGGGTAATCTACACTAAATACTAGTATTAAGGCATCAGCATTTCTAGCTAAACCAGCTACTCTATTATTTATTACACTTTCAGGTTCTTCTATATTTAGAGGTGGTGTATCTACTAGCTGGAATTGTATATCCTCACATATCATCATGCCGGGTAGTGGGGTTTTAGTCGTGTAGGGGTATGGTGCTATTTCAGGTTTAGCTTTTGTAAGTTTAGCTAAAATACTACTCTTCCCAGTATTTGGTGGGCCTACTAGTAGTACTTGGGCTGCTCCACTCTTCTCTATGAAGAACTGTATACCTCCTCCTACCTTCTTTCTCTTTCTGACCTCGAGTTCTTCTCTAAGCTCTGCTAGTCTCCTCCTAGCCCATAGCATTAGATTCTCTGTGCCTTTATGTTTGGGGACACTACTAATAAACTCTTCTAATGCTTTTATCTTATCTTCTATAGTCTTAGCTTCACTATACTTTGCTAATTTAGCCTTAGCTTCAGCTGGTAGGTTTGCCGGCAAACTCTCATACCGTTACTATTTTAGAGTATTGAGGATACTTAAAGCTAACTCTACATAAATGTCTCCATTATTTCTATGTTTAAGTTTGCTCTCTAGATATATTCTCACATATAGTAGACTCTCCAATATTCTTAAGTGTTAAAATTAGCCCTACAATGATGCCGGATAGTTTAGCATACCTTACATCATATAAGGCTATTCCTTCAACTTCTTGCTTAATATCATCAGCCATCTTTAAAGATAATGCTATCCTCTTACTACTCCTCCCTGCTAGACCGCCAAATACCTCTAGTAGGAGTGCCTTCACTTTTCTTATTACCTCTGGTGGATCATCATTAATCTTCTGGAGCTCAACATAGACCTCTCTTAATATCTGTGGAATTAGTAGTAGGGGACTCGTAACTGTTGGATCTACAGATTCAGCTTCACAAAGCGTTATACCATGCTTCCTCAAAGTTCTACTAATAGTCTTAGCTATGTCTACAGTCTCAGCCACTATCTTATCAAATACGTTAATGTCCGCAGGTCTAGTCTTAACTTGATCTATAATATCCATTAGCTCCTGTATCTTAGTACTATAGTACTTAAGGAACCTAACTGGGTTCTCAGGCTCAGAGCCGTCAAAAGAAACATTTAACTCGTTAAACCCTATATTAACAGTTCTAACTCTAGGATGCTTCTTAGCCTCATCTACTAACTTTAAAACCTCACTTGGATCTATATTTGGAAGTTGAACCATAAACCTCTTATAGCCCTTAATATATAGACAGTCTATTAGTGAAGCTAGATTAAATTCTAGCATATACTGGGGTAGCTTAAATCTAATAGACTCAGCTATCTGAATCATCCTAGAATCTGGAGGGAATATCTTAATGTGATCACCCTCATCTACTATAATAACAGTGTCGCCAACATCTAACCCATATCTCCTAGCCCAAGACTTAGGTAGTGTTACTATTAAACTAGATCCTCCAAGCTTCTGAACTCTTCTCTTAACTATACTAATACTCAATATCTACCACCAACTACTACTTAAAAATATATAGTTTGAAACTTAAATATCTTTAACACTGTTAAAGATATTTAAATGGAGGTTAAGCCGTTTCACGCCTAGGCTTCTCTAAGGCGTGTTATGCCTCAACCCTCTAATGTTTGTGTTTATCCTTATTTACTCTTTTATACTAGCTTGTTCTAGAAGGAATCTATAGACTGTTCCCCATATTTTACCGTCTTTCCTCATTTTATTTTCAAAGTTGTTTATAGCCATCCACTTCTCTAATGCTTCTATTGTCTCCATATTTAGTTTTCCAGTTATTTGGTCTTTATAGTATCCTAGTTTTGCTAGTGCTCTCTGTATTTTCTCTGCTACTTCAGTTAAGTCTACTACGTCACTTGGATCTTCTCTAGTTAGTATTGTTATCTCCCATATTTTAAATAGTCTCTCTAGCTCTCTTACTGGATCTGAGTGATCGTCTACTCTTAAATCTACGTATTTATCAGCTCCCTCCTCACATCCTCCATAGCCCCCGCAAGGTCTTACAACTATTATTGCCGCACTCTGCTTCCCCCTCTTATCTCCCCCGGCAGCATCACCAGCTTTTAGAGCTGAGAGTATTTTATCAACAAGTTCTCCACTAGTATTCTCAAAAGCTTTAGACATCGCCTCTAAGACTTGAGGGCCTGCGAGAATATTACCTAGGACTACATAATTCTCACCTATGATGTGACCAGCATACTCTAAGCACTCTCTACCAGTAAAAGCGTAGACCTCACCCTTAACATTAACAACACCAACCTGCCTTAACTCCCTCCTAGGATCAACACTTAGAACAGCTTCAACAGCTCTCTTAGGACTAAAGCCAAGCTCTAGGAGACTAAGTATCATAGGACCAAACCTAACGTTAGCCCAAGATTGTGTAGCAACACCACCAACATTAACCTTAACCCAAGGCACTATACTACCAGATGCTATAAACCTAGAAGCAACACCAACACCAATATCCCCTTTCTCGACATCAACAGCAACAATAGAAAACGTCAAATCCTACTAGCACCATAATATAAGATGCTAGGTATAGCCTTAAATATCTGATCTCCTTCCCGTCCTAGAGGGTGAAGCTTTCAGGTTGTAATTAGTAGTTATCCTCTAATCATCACATACTCTCCTAGTAAAGTCAACTTATTTAGCTTTCTCTGACATCTTAAGAGTAGGGTTTAAAGCTAGTGAGCTACTTTGAGCAAAGGAGGAATCTCGTATCAATACTCAAAGAGCTAGGATATATACGTAGTCGTAAAGTTGAAGAAGCAATGCTCAGAGTTCCTAGGGAGCTATTTGTACCTGAAGAGTTGAGAGAGTATGCTTATGATGATAGACCTTTACCTATAGGATTTAACCAGACTATTAGTGCCCCTAGTATTGTAGCCTATATGACTGAGCTCTTAGACCCCCAACCTGGCGATAAAGTCTTAGAAGTTGGTACAGGCTCTGGTTATCAAGCAGCTATCCTAGCTGAAATAGTATGCCCTAAAGGCCATGTATGGACTATTGAGAGAATAGCTGAGATAGCTGAGAGTGCTAGGAGGAGGTTAGAGATGCTAGGCTATGCTGATATGATAACAGTTATAGTTGGAGACGGCTCTCTAGGCTATGAGCCTCAAGCCCCATATGATAGAATAATAGTTACAGCAGCAGCACCTAAAATACCTAAACCTCTAATAGAACAACTTAAACCAGGAGGTAAGATAGTAATACCAGTAGGCCCCCTACCATTCCAGGTCTTAATGGTTGTCTATAAAAAGAGTAGTAATGAAATAGAGATTAAGAGAGATCTAGAAGTAGTCTTTGTACCACTTATAGGAGAGTATGGGTGGAGAGATGAGAGAGAGGCTACAGAGTATTTCTGGAGAGAAAACATAGTAATATAAGCTATTTAAAGCTTGAGACTAGAATAGCTAAATGGAATATAGTTAGTATAAAGTAGCGATGAAGATTGTGGTGGACGCTGAGCATAGCTATGAAGACTAGGAGCCCTCTGAGCGCTACTACAGCCCAAGATTATCTAAGTTCTATTAACATAAAATTCTCTATTTACATATTATAATGTATACTCAAATCTTTAAGTTTCATTAGAACCCTTAACAATTAATGTCTTTTTTAAGGTTTGAAGTCTATAGTAGAGTGAGGGTTAGTAAGCTTCTCTAACATTAGGTGTACTAGGTTGAGTGTTGCTATAATAGCCGACTGGGATGCTGATGGAACTGTCGCAGCAGCTCAGCTAGTATATGCTCAGGAGAGGTTAGGATTATTTCCTTTAAGATCAAAGATTAATGTAGACCTTATACCCTCAGGGCCTAGAGGGTTTAGAGAAAAGGTTTATGGTAAGTGCTGGGACTACGTCACTATAGTTGATATACCATTCACTGTAGATGTAGATCTAGGACTTAGAAGTATGGTTGAGCGTGGGTGTAAGTTTAACTTATACTACTTCGACCACCATGATAGCACTATTAAGAGTAGGGATATAATTGAGAATACATATAAAGCTATAGTAGTTATAGGTTCATCATCAACATCTACTATAGTTAAAAACTTCCTAGAAAAACTTGGAGTAAAACTAACACCTAGACTTAAACAGTTCATAGAAGCTGTAGAGTATATTGAGGGAGGATCTAGAAATACTTACCACTATAGTGAGGGTGTTATTAAGCTAGCACTAGCAATATCAAAACATCTAAATATAACAAAAAACTTAGAGATATGGGGTAAGTATGTTAGATGGCTCGCTAACCCTATACCATTCGATGAGCTAGAACTAGCACTTGGAAGAGATATACCAGAGATTATAAATGAGAGTCTAAAGACATCAAGAGAAGCGGATGAGGAGTTAAGAGAAATAGCTTTAAACCTAGCAATGTCAGCTAAGAGAGTAGGCTACGTGAGACTAGTAGATGCTAGAGGTAAATGGAGCGGGAGAGGGGCATCAGCACTAGCATCAGCAATACATAAGACTCTAGGAGAACCAGTAATATTACTAGTTAATAAAGATGATGGGACAACACTAGTAATAGCAAGATCATCAAAAGGAGAAGCAAGCCTCCTCATAGACTCACTCTTAGAACAAGGAATAGTAGAAGATAAGGGGGGGCACTCAAATATAGCCATAGCAAGACTATTACAAGAAGTAACTACTAAAGACTTAGAGATAGCGCTAATTAGAGCATCCCTACGATTAAAGATAAATCGTAAATAGAAATAGTATAACACTAAGAGAAGATACTATCAATTAATATAATCTAGTAGAAGAGTGTCTTTAATTATCTTAGCACGCTAACATATACTTCTTAGATGTATAAAAGAGATAGTTCTTCATAATAATTTACATTTAAGGGTGTGACTCTCTACTAGTAATTTGAAGTTATTGCTTTATAGGATCCTCTATCCTCTATATGGCTGGTGCTAGGATTGATTTGCAAATACTGTGGATCAACTAGTATTGTGTGGGATGAAGTATTAGGTATTGTTGTATGTACTACATGTGGCTCAGTTCTTCAATCTATACTAGAATACTCTCATGTATCCTTCAAGCAGATAGAAGCCAAGAGGAAGGCTAGGAGGTTAGTGAAGAGAGAAGACTATATAGTAGCCACTAGTAGATTAATAACAAATAACTATAAAGCGAGTATAGAAAGTATATCTAATAAAAAAGCACTTAAAGCCCTAGAGTCTAGTAAAAATCTAAGGAGTATATTCTCAATAATTAATACAAACCCTATACTAAAAGCTAGAACATTAAGAGTAAAAGTAGCAATAGCAACATACATATACTATAGGATACTTGGATACTCAAAAAGGAAATCTAAGCTATACACAGCAAAAATAACAGGCATCTCAATAAGAACAATAGATAAGATAGAATCTAAGTATAGAAAACTAATATCAGCACTAGAAACAAAAACAAAACAAAACAATAAACAAATATGTAAACTATAAAGAAAACCACAATACCCACATTAACCTACTCACTAACTATAAGAAAATACCTAAAAGTAAGCATACTCTAGGAACCATTTGCCCCTAGATGTTCATTCCAATCATTTTATTATTGTTCATTGTCACATCTAGGACTCCCACCTCGCCTACGTGGATTTAGGTGTCCGCATGGAGTCATGGGTAGCTGTTGAGCCCAACGGCACCGGGGCTGTCATCTAGGTTTAGCTCTGGGAAGCTTGAAGCGATGCTCCAATCACTTCCCAGACTCCTAAGGATTAGATCAGAAATCATAGCTTATAAGTATTTCCTCGATAAAAACAGTCTCTATACTAGCTAGGATCTAGGCGTATTCTCTCCAAGTATGATTACACCTTATACATCTATAGAATCTTGTTGGTGGCTCGTCTGCTGCTCTCGTTTGCATCATCCAGAAGTATGCTTTGTCATGGCCACATTTAGGGCATATGACCCCTTTGACCTCCTCTAGGGTTGCTAATTGTCGTTTAGATGCTACGACTATAGTTCTATCTTTGGGGTTTCTTTTAACCTCTACTTTTGTGGGCTGTAGTAGTTGATTCTTGGTGTTTAAAGTGTAATTACATTTTGGGCAGTATAGCTCAATTGTGTCCTTATTCCTCCTAACCTGTAATAGTCCTCCACAGTTAGGGCAAAAGCTTACTATACCCATTTCAATTGCCCTCTTAGATTTTTGTAATTTCAGCCTTTTAACTCTAAGAATTCTATAGTTGTACCTAGGAGTTTCTCTAGGTAGTCTAGAATATCTGGAATCCTGGAAGTACGTGGAGGTTGCGGTAGGTTACAGCTACAGTCTCCAATAGAGTATCTAAGCTCATATATGTATCCTTCTCTCTCTAACCTCTCACATAAATCTCTACAATTTAAAGCTAGAATTATAGTATCAAATCCTCTACCTCTAGTCACTATAGAGGCGCATAGTCTACTAGTACATTTTGATACTAGTATCCTAGCCTCAGCTTTCAATTGATAAACCCTTTTCTCTAAGAGCTTTAAGGTATAATTCTCTAAACTCATTATTAACCTCTAATATTCTATCTAAAGCTTTTATTAAAACATCTTTAATACTAGTTTTCTCATCTCTTAAATGAATAAATACTATAATATATTCCTCTAATGGGTGAGGCTGCTCATAGTATGAGAAGCTTACCTCCTCCATTGATAGTAGAGTTTTAGAGAGTATATTACCAATACTGTGATCCTCACCCCATATAGTTAGCTTATACTTACCACCGCCTAGATCCTCTAACTGAATCTTACTAACCATAACCCCCCACCAGTAGGGAGTAGCGTATTAAATACTTAAATGTTAATTGATTATTGTTTAAGTGTCTTAATAATCTCTCTCAGTGCTCCTCTCCAAGTATACCATGTCTTAATTCTTCCATCATCACCTTTAACCATCATACCCTTAGCTAAACACTCCTCTATAAGCTTCATAGGATCATCTATGTCTAAGAATGCTGAGGCTACGATAATAGACTTCTTAGCTGCCCTAGACATCTTAGCATCTCTTATCTTAGATAATACTTCGCCAAGTTTTCTCGCATACTCTTCTATAACATTTAGTGGAGCATTAGTATCTATTGATCTCTTAGTTTTCCTTACTACAGTATACCCTTTGAGTTTTAAAAGCTCCTCTAAAGTATCTATAGGGATCTTTACTCCAGCTAGCTTCTCGACTTTATCTGAAGTATATGTTCTAGTATTAAGAGGTTTCTTGTGTGGCTTATACTCATCTATTATAGACCTTAAAGCTAGTATAGACTCGTTTACTAGAGAAGCTGGGCCTATGAGCTCAACCCTAATAACATCGCCCTTAACACTTATGGAGGCTGATGGTGTAGTTATAGCTTTACTAATCCTATCTATAAAGCCTTGAATATTAGCTCTAGCCTCTAGAGGTATTCTTAATACTCTAACAACTCTCACATGCAACTCCTACCATCTCCTTAAAGCTAGGAGTCTCCTAATATTAACTTGTAGTATCTTAGAAGAAGCTAGTATAGATACTTTCCTAGACTCTACGTTACCACACCTAGGACATTTCATTGTCTTTGGAGTCTGAGGCTCCATTAGGGTTAAGCATCGAGAACATAGAGCATAAATTACGCCATACTGTGGTGGTTTAGTAGTTAAACTATACGGGTTACTAGCATTTAATGTTCTAGCTAATATTAAATCCCCTACCCTATAATAGTCATAGACCTCTCTAATATACTCGCTAGCAATCTGACTTATAGGTATAACTCCCGAGAATACGCCTGAGAGCTCAGCAACCCACCTTACTGTAGGAGTAACAGATACTAAACCATAAATCTCAACATTAACAATATCTTGCCTAATAGCTGATACCAAGCCTACAACACTGAAACCAACACCTAGAGCCATAGCATGCTTAACTGGTTTAACATATACTACTTTAGACTTAGCATCAAACACTGGAACACCAAGAGTACTAGACCTTATAATCCCAAAAGAATCTACATGGACATTATCGCCTGGGATAAACTCTTCAACTACAGCTAAAGCCTCACCAGGGTTAACTAATCTATCCTCTCTACCCATCAACACGTTAAACACCTATAAAATACATGATCTTATTCTCCGAGACGTAACTCCATTAATAAAACATAAAATCAATACTTAAAGGTATAACTAGTAATAAGGATATTTATATCTTGAGGAGTAGTAGCTTAGTAAACTTATGGTAATCTAGTAAAAGTTTTTATATCTCTAAGTATAAGTGTCCCCTTAAGGGTTTAAAGTTTGAATAGTACCTATACATGTATTGGCCTCATATTACTCATTATAATCTCAACTAGCTACTATACCCTAGCAGAAGACTTTGTGAAGAGAGTTGAAGATGCATATATTAGAGCTTTAAAGCTTAATGAGGTTGGATTTGACACCTCTAATATAGTATCAACTCTAAACTCAGCACTTACACTCTACAACCAGGGAGATATAGTTAGGGCTAGTAATACTCTTACTATTGCCGAGCAAGAGCTCTCTAGACTTGAAGCTTCTAACCCTCCTTTAATTAGAGAATATCATCTAAGATTAAGTATTGCATTACTCCTACTATTCTTTCCTATATTAGCCTACTTCTCTATACCACTCTTATATCTCGAGTTATGGTTTAGACTTAGGAGGAGTTGGAGAATTGAATATACTAGATGAGGAGGTTTTCTCTGTTATTATGGCTATTATAGTTATTTCTAGTATATTATCAGCTGTAACTATTATTAGAGAAGGATTCTATAGGGACTCCTTCTCTGCTATAGGGTTACTTAATAAAGACTGCCTTCTAGGTGATTACCCTGATAAGGCTTTAGTTAATGGTACTATAGAATTATGTATATTCATTTATAACCATGAAGGCAAGCCTATACTATATAAGGTTCTATATAAGGTAGGCTTTAATAACACAATACCCTCAAATACAACTCCTAGCATTGAGCCTACTATTAGAGAGTTTTACTCTATATTAAACCATAATTCAAATACGACATTTAAAGTAAATATCCAAGTCAACCCACCTAGGAGTATTAAAGATGGAGAGACTCTAGCCTTAATATTTGAGCTTTGGAGGCTAAATCCCGGAAATAAACAATGGGAGTATACTGGGAGATGGGTTCACTTATACATTAAGGCGTATAAGGTGCCATTAGAGTGAGAGGAGAGACCTTAGAGGATATGCTTAAAATTAAGGCTAGAAAACTTGGAAGGAGGAGGGCATTACTAGAATTATATAGGGAATACTATGATGGTAAACTAAGATTAGTAGATCCCAAACCACCAATTAATATACTAGACTATACTCTAAGCCCAGCATATACTCTATGGATGTGGACTATAATACTTCTAGTATTCTCTACACTAACCACAATATGGCTATCAGACACTATATGGCCTCTTAAATATATAAGATACGTTCTAGGCACAATATACACTCTATTCCTACCCGGATACGCTACAATAGAAGCATTATATCCTAGAGAAGAAGACTTAAAACCCTTAGAGAAACTAGCCCTCAGCATAGGCCTCTCACTAGCAATAGTACCATTACTAGGCCTAATACTAAACTATACACCATGGGGTATAAGACTAGAACCAGTACTAGCAACCCTAGCCCTATACATAACAGCAACCACTATAATAGCATTATATAGAAAATATAACACCTACATAACTAAGGAGAAACCCAAACCTAAAACATAAAAACTAACCCCCACCTCAACCTCTGACATGTTACTCTTACTCATATAGAGCTCTAGAAGAGATAACTGTTTCCTATCCTAGACTTTATAAGTTTTCTAGGATATGTAGTGACTCAGCCCCATGGTTAGCTGTGATCATAGATTACTCTATATTCATTGACATCCCTAACATCAACGTTAATGAGCCTACATCTATGTTATAAAGCTCACCCACTAAGAAGCTCTAGGTAAAGCCCCCAAAACCACATAGAATCACAAGGAAAGATCATCATGAAATAAAATATCCTAGGGAAACTTTAATAACATTATACTAAGAAGTAATTATTAGTCCTTAATACTACTCAGAGATGCTTGGATGTAAGCCTAAGGCTAGGCTTTAGACTGTAAGTGTATAGTGCTAGGATCTTAGGTGAAGATTAGATAATTATTTAGTAGCTTATTATTAGAGTTGTAGTCTCCGGGTTTCAGCTTTTCTGGCTATATATATTCCGAGTAGTATTAGTATTAATCCTATTATATCTGGTAGTGTGAAGATTTCATTAGCTACTGGGATAGCTGCGATATAGGCTACTATTGGGACCATGTAGACTAAGCTCGATGCTAGAGTTGCTGATCTACTTAGTAATGTGAACCATGTTAAATATGCTATGAATCCTGCTCCTACTCCCTGGTGTATTGATGCTATTATAGTGTTCATATTATAGTTTAATGGATTCCCTGGGTTGAATATGGGAATTGTTAGGAGAGCTGTTACTAGTAGTTGGATTAATGTATACTCTATAATTTTACCTGATAACCTGGAGGCTATAGAGGTTATAGAGAATGCTAGAGATGCTATGAATGAGAGTATAAAGCCTTCAAATGATACTATAAAGGCCTCACTTCCTACATATAATATAGCTGCACCAGTAAAACTCAATAGGACCCCCAAGAAACTATAAGCTCTAAGTCTCTCATACTTTAAAATAGCTAGTATAATTAGAGTTATTATTGGGTAGGTATAGAGTAAGGCTGAAACAACATAGGAAGGCATATAGCTTAAAGCTTTAAACAATGTATAAATAAAGATTAAGTTAAAAACGCCACCAATAACACCGTAACCTAAACATATCAAGTCAAAAGAAGCCCTACTCCTATAAAATATAATAACTGTAACTAGAATGAGTAAAGCTGAGATGATATTCCTCCAAAATAATACAGCCTCATAGTTCCCCGAGACTTTAACTATGGAGAACGTTGTCCCCCAAATAAGAGCTAGGAGGAGGGCTAAAACCATATTATCATTAAGGTGAATCTTATACAATAAGCGCCCCTACTACTCCAGGAGCACTATTAACGCTTAAATATAGTCTATAGTCTTAAACAATCTTTGGCAATGCTATAGAGAATTACCAGGCTTGCATATTATCTTATAAGTTAAAAATATTTTAGTATCATACTGTAGGTTTTATAGTTAGAAGGCGAGGTCATGCTAGGTTGTGTCTATATTTTGTACTGGCTAATGAATTTAATGTTTAATTGAGGATGATTAAGTTGATTTTAAGGAGAAAGCCTGGACTCGTGGCGTCTCTCATTATGGTACTAGTGTTATTTAACAATATATGTGCTATAGGTGAGAAGTATGACCCAGCTCCTCTTCATATTGTATTCACTTTGTCCTTAAGATATATTCTAAGTGGTGATTATGATAAGGCTTTAGAGCTTTTAATGGTACTCTCTGAAGTTAATCCTCCTGGGCTTTATAGTGATCATAGGAGGGTTATTTATGCTTTAATAAATGTAGCTGAATCTCTTAGAGCCTCAGGTAATCTTTGGGGGCCTAGTGTTAAGCCTATTTATGAGTCTCTTTACTTTGCTAGATTAGAGCTTATTGATAGAGCCTATAGGTATAATGAGAGATTATATGGTTTATACCCTAGAGAGTCTCTAGATTTAGGTAGTAAGTTATATAGTGATGCTAGTAATCTCTTAGAGGCTTTAATAGCTAAGATTGATGATACTCTAGTATTATTAGAGTATAGATATTACAATAAGCCTCTAAGCTCTAATCAAGAACCTCAAGTCCCCATATTAATTCAGGTTTATCCTAGAGATGTCCTAGCTGGGTCAAATATTACGGTTACTATTAAGTATGTGAATGCTAGTAGAGTTACTGTAACCTTAAGATGGCTAGGTGCTATTTTAACACTTAATGAGGCGGAGCCTATAGGTGAGGGGGTCTTTACTGCTACTATAAGAATACCCGATGCTCCAAGTCTCGAGCAGATTGGAGTTATAAAACCTAACTTTGAGGGCAGTATTAGACTCTTAGTTGCGCCAGTAGTATTAGCTGACAATTTAAGCATCATGGGTTTAAGCTATGTTAACGTCATAGTAAGTAAGCCTAAAGTTAGCATTAATACTAGAATAGAGAACCATACAGCAATACTATCATTAAAGCTTTTAGAGCCTGAAGATGCTAATGCATCTATAATAGTTGATGGTAGTATCTATAGAAACATATCTCTTAATAGAGATGTTGAGCACACAATCAGTATACCCTTAGGTGAAACTAGAGCATCACGAAATTTACAAATCCTTGTTAAGAGTACTAGACACTATTCAAGTCTACTCTTAAATATACAGCTAATACCAGATGCTAGAATTGCAGTTGATACTCCAAGATTCATACTAGTCCCTCCTCTCATAGAAACTAGCTTAAATATCAAAATAAGAGTCCTAGGCCCTCAGGCAAATTATACTCTAAGAATTCAGCACCCCGACGGGACTTTAGGGGTCCCGTATACAGGTAGTAGTATAAGCTTAGACTTAGATATGAAAAGTCCACTAGTCCTAGGTATCTATAAGGTTAGGGTTGAGCTATTATATGCTAACTATACTCTAGGCTCTCCTCAAGTATTTGTAACAATAGTAGTACCCTATACTACTCTAGGCGCTATACTAATGCTAGTATTCTTAGTGTCAGCATACTTTATTGAGCCTATACCGGGCCATAGGTTTACGAGAGCTCTCATAGCTAGAGCTCTATCCATATTTAAGCCTAGGATGGGAGAGGAGAAAGAGTATAAGCCTAAACTCTATAGTTTATACATTAAGGTAATCTCAGTCCTAGAGAGGCTAGGTGTGACTCCTCCAAGTCTTAGTGAGACTTTGAGAGAGTTTCTTTATAGAGCCCTCCCACATATACCCTCAGCAATTAGGCATCATATATCTACATTCATAAACCTCTACGAACTAGAACTATACTCTAATAGGCGTGTTAACGTTAGAGAGGCTGAGAGAATTGTTAAGGAGATTTCTAGGAGAAAATAGAGTTCTCTACGCAATTTTAATCTTAATCATAGTATTGACCCTGGTATCTACAATAATAGCTATAATGCCTACAAACACTCCCTATAGCCCATTTAATAATAACCCCCAGGGATACTCTAAGCTTACAGAGATTTTGAAGGTTAGACTAACTAGAGAGTGCCCTGGAAGTTTAGAGGCTACTATAATACCTCTCCTTAAACCACTAAGTGAGAGTGAGGCCTTAACCCTCATAGAATATGTTGAGAGAGGTGGTACACTACTTATTCTCGATAATGGAGGATTCTCTAATATCATACTCCAGACTCTAGGATTAAATGTTACAGTTAATAGCTATATAGTACTTGATCCAGCATTTAATTTAGGCTCTAGGTTTGATATTATAGCATACTCAGGCTCTCTTAAAGGACTAGCTCTCTCAACACCCAAGGCTATTAATGTAAGTGACCCTAGAGTTACGGTACTAGCTTACTCTTCACCACTATCATACATTGACATCAATGGTAATAATCTCTACGATGTGGGGGAACCTTTAGGCCCCTTCCCCCTAGCTATAAAGGTATATTATGGGGAAGGTGTTATCTTAATCGTGGGGGATCCAATGGTTTTCTCTAATAAATTAATAGATAGAAGCGTGAACACTAAGCTAGCTGAAGATCTTGGACTTGAAGTATCTCTCTGCGGATCTCACGCCTCATATAGTATTTTAGACTATATTAAATCATTCCACCAAGCCTCTGCTGAATCTGAAGTTACAGCTTTGACAGCACTAGTTCTAAGTCTAAGCTTAGCATTAGTGGTGTTAAGAGTTGCTGAGAGGAGCTAGAAGCTCTGAGATTCTACTTTTATCTATATATATTGCAGGACTATTACTTATAGCTTTCAGAGGTAATCTACTCTTATCTATAACATTACCATTACTATCACTAATATTGCCTCATATATTAAAGTATACTATTAATAGTAGAGCTCCTATAATCTTCTTAACCTATCTAGGTATCATATCAGTTAGTAGGGTTCTAACTTTAACACCAGCAATTCTACCTATAGCATTATATATTCTAGCCGTCTATAGACTAGAGAATCCCCCTAGTAGAGAGCCTAGAGAGCCTATAGGATACTCTTTAGAGGTTCTAATTAAAGACTATGCACCGCTACTAATAGCTATTATAATCATGCCTGCATCTCTACTCCCAATATCAGTACTCCTCCTACTTATAACATTAATGGTAATTATTAATCATAGAGTACTTATAGATGATGAGGTTAAGCTGTTAGAGGCTCCAAGAAAGGTTGTAGCTAGGGAATCCTCTAAGATACTAGTAGAGGTTAAGTCTAGGGGAGGATGGCTTATTGCAAGTATTAATGGCAACATTACATCATATAAGCTAGACTCTAGTAGACAGCTTATAACTATCCCATTAAATATTGAATCCTTAGGTTACATTGACTGCGATATTAAACTCTGGCTTATAGACCAGTTAGGGTATACTTCAATATTGAAAGTATCCACTTCAATTAAAGTAATGGCAATACCATACGCTAAAGTAATCTCTGAAAGTATACTCTCAGATGTAGGCCCTGGAGCCTTCAATATCATAGAGAGACTTAGAGGCTATATTCTAAAAGCTACAGAGGCCGGGGTCGAGTTAGTCTATGCTAGAGGGTTTATGCTAGTTGAAGCACTAGTTGAGGCTCTAACAGGTGTAAGAGAGGCTGAAGTCTTTAAATATGGAGTTAAGTCTAGGTCTCTAGAGAATTATGCTGGTTCTAGAGAGTATATACCTGGAGATGATGCTAGATTTATAAATTGGAAGAGGAGCGTAGCGAGAGGCTATTTAATAGTTAAAGAATATGAGGAGCCACCGGGAACCTCTGAAAGTGATAAATGGATTAGAGGATTAAGCGAAGAGATCCGTGGAGCTAGTGGAAGCTATATTATAGTAATAGCTGATTTCACATCATCAAGTCAAAGCGAGTTAGACTCTATAATTTCTAGGTTATACGGTACTCTAGAAGAGAGAAGAGTTGCCGATAATCCTGGATCATGGCTCCTAGTATTAACAAGTAGGAGTTCAGGGGTCTTAGTTAACGGTGAAGGAAGAGATATAGCTATCCTCATAGCCATGGCTATAGAATTGTCTAATGCTACTGTAAAGCATGAATATGAGTCTATGAATACTCCTGAAGGTCTCGATACCCTAGGAGAAGTTAAGGGTCCACTAACTATAATATACGACTATAATCTTAAAACTTCTCTAGAAATACTGAAGCTAATAGAAGATGAGGTTAAACCAAGATACTATGAGATAATAAACGGCAAACCTACAATATTAAAATACTCAATACTAGCAACTCTAATGGAATCTAGAGGCTATAGAAGACTTATAACCCAGGCACCATCCCTTAATGTGAGAGGAGGTCATAGATGAATAGTGAAACATGGAGGTTTCCCCATATTCACATACTTTTAGGCCATAGCTTCTTATTGAGAGTATAGTCTCTAGTACATGGTAGTGGCTCTTCCGGATCTGTTGTTGTAACTATAACTCCAGATCCTCTATTGACATATTCTACAATTATATTATAGATTGTCTTAGCCCATTCTGGATCTAGGCTTGCGGTAGGCTCATCTAGTAATAGTAGTTTAGGGTTCTTGACTAGAGCTCTAGCTATGGCAGCCCTCATTCTCTCCCCACCGCTAACTTCTCCAGGCTTTTTATCTAGAACATATTCTAACCCTAAGAGTTTAGCTACTTCAGTAACTCTCTTAGCTCTAATACCCCCTGGGATACCTAGAAGTGCTAGAGGTAACTCGATATTCTCACGTATACTCAACTCACCTATAAGTCCTGAGAATTGAGGCACATATCCTATAGTCTCAAGCCTAATAATAGACTTCTCTTTCCCGCTAAGCTCTAGAACATTACGTCCTAGAAACTTAAAAATACCATAGTCTATAACATCAATAAGTCCAATAACCCTTAGTAATGTGGTTTTACCAACACCATTCCTACCCCTAACACATATAACATCGCCAATGTCTAGAGTTAAATCAACACCATCAAGAATACTGACTCCACCTCTAACGACCCTCACATCTATAAGCTCTATAAGTCGTGTCAAAGAGAGAAGACACCACAATAGATACAGTTAATAGCACATTAAAAACCTTAAGATACAGGTTAAAGCATCTCTCTAATAGATCACACTAAGTACTCTATTAAACTAATCATTATAAACCTAATGCCCAACATGTCCCCTATTATAACGCTATCAATATACTCTATCTCATACTCCACTATAGGATAACTGAAGAATAATGTAAACACTACATTTAAACTAGCAACTAGTTGTTGTAGGGTTTAAGCTAGAGAAGAGCTCTGTCAAACTAGATAGTGATTTACGAGCCTACAGTGAAAGTAGAGTCTCTATAGTCGGAGGGGGAGTTTTTAGATACTAGTATCATTAATGGGCGATTGGTAGATTGAGTTATTAGTAAGTATGTTTCTTTTTTAAATCCTTTCTATACTACTCATTTTGGGTTAATGGTGTTGAGTGTTTATAGTGTAATTCTAAGACTACTATGGAATTTAACATATTCAGCTATGGTTATTCTTAGAAAGCCTTCTGTATTCCTCTCTGTTTCGACTCTAGCTGCTTTATCTCTTATTGTTTGTATTGCTCTACTATCGTCTAGCTATATTAGCTCTTTTGCTGATGTCTTATCTAAACGTGTCTCTTATGGTTTAGGATTAGTTATTTCGGATCATGGGGAGGTTATGGTCTGCCAAGTATTTGTAGAGGGTGTTAGCAGTAGTGTTGAGTCATATATAGTAGTTGCTAAGCCTAACTCTACCTTATGGCGCTTCTTAAGAGTGAGTGCTCCTAAAGATGGGGAGGCTTTGGCTGGATTAACGCTATCTCAAAAGCTTAATATTAAGGGGAAGGATAATATAGGTGTTTTGCTTGAAGATTCTAGACTTAACTACAGTATTATAGGCGTTTATAGGTTTAATAACTTTCTAGATGTGGCACTTTTAGTAGCAGATTCTAGTATAGATTGTAAGTATAGAGTATACTATAATATCACAGATTATAACCCAGTAGAGGTTATCAGAGCTCTAAATACACAGATATCTTATTCTCTAAGATACTGGTACTACATTAGTCTTATAGCACTAATAATAGCTAGCATCCTATCAACTGCTAAATCCCAGAAAGATCTAGAGCATGAGATTAGAGAACTTGAAGCCCAAGGTTATAATAGAGTATACGTTGCGATAACCTACCCAATAATATTAGCAGTATCTACCTCTATAGGATCATCATATGGAATAGTAATATTCGATATTATAGTCTCAAGTCTAGGGGCACACTTCAAAATATACTACCCGCCTCCACCTCTAACCCTAGATATCATTCTAGATACCCTAATAAAGCCTACCCTAGCAGCCATGGCTTCAAGTCTTATGTCTGGTGCTGTATTTTGGCGCTCCTAGCATATACTATAAGGATAATTGGGTTAAAGCTCCTAGCTATAACCATAGTATCTATTATAATCTACTCTATGGTTTCAGCCTATATTAGCCTAACTCTAGTGGGGCTTTACACTATCAATATTAACCCAGAACCTGAAGATTTAGAAATATTGAGTATATATAGTGGGGTAGCTTTAACACCATTAACAGGGTTAGTTGAGAGGAGTATAGTAGATAAGGCTAGGAGTATCCATGGCGTAGTATATGCTTGGAGTGAAGTAACTATACCTTCACTAGTTAACAATACACCTTTAGTTATTAGAGGTGTTGATGAAGAGTGGATTAAAGCACGTAAATACAAGATTATAGATGGCAACGGCCTAGACATAGAATCTCTAAATAGAGCATGGTTAGGCATCAAAGTAGCCGAAATTCTTAAAGTTAATATTGGAGACATAATAGTAGTTAAACCTATCTTCACTAGGGTAGAAGCCATATTAATAGTCTCTGGAGTTATAGAGGCTGGGCCTCCATATGACTATGAGATCTTAGTCCCTATAACAGTAGGTTACATTATGAGAGGCTTAAATAATCCATCAGTAGTTAGGATAGCCTACGACCCCGAGACTACTAATGCAACATATATTATGACATCTCTAGGCTTTAAGCCTAGGCTCCCAGCTGAAGCTACGAGGCTCATCTCAGCTCTCATTTATAAGGAGTATATTGATGTTAAGGCCGACCATGTAAGCCTACATGAAGCATATATTAGTAGGCTTGGGGTCCCGAGAGAGCTCATAATTGCTACGGCAGTGCTCATAGTCTTTACTATATCGCTTCTCGCACTAACACCAGCATGGCTAATAGTATCTTCTAGGAGGTTTAGCTTTAGAGTACTAATAGATCAAGGTGCTAGTATTATATCTATAAAGGCTACATTGGTAGCTATTGGAGCTCCAATAGTCTTACTCTCTACAATTTCAGGTTATATACTGGCTTCTAGCCTAAAACCTGTTATAGTTTTAGGCTATCCTATAGAGCCTAGTTTTAATATTTGGATTTTTCTAGCTCACATTATGGCATACCCTCTACTATACATTATAGGATTAGTATTAGGCGATATCAGTTGAAGCTTCTACTACTAGCTTTAATTTTAGCCTTAACATTTAGACTAGTATTCACACTATACACTGGAGAGCCGTACTATGTAGATTCTTGGCCGCTAATAGGTGGGGCCTACACATATGCTTATAATAGTAGCGCTAGAATACTAGATGATAGATTCTATGATGGATACAATAATAGGTGGCCTTCAGCAATAATAATTACAGGCCTACTAAGCATTATAACAGATATAGACCCAGTTACTATAGGGAGACTTCTAGGCCCATCAATGGGATTTATAGCTATTATAGCATTCTATGCGTTAGCTTCAAGATTCTCAAGTAAGCTAGATGCTATACTAGCTACAATAATAGCCTCAACAGCAGGGACGCTATTTGTCTTTGAAAGTGGGTTAACTAAAGAGGTTATAGCTAGGCCCCTAGTCATACTATATATAGTGGTGACATTATATTTTAAGAGTTTACTATCACTTCTAATCCTAGCTCTAGGCTTAGTCTTAACTCACCATGTATCAACATTAGTAGTCTTAGCAATACTCTCAAGTATAATAGTTCTAAACATGATATATATATTATCTAAAAGCTACACATTAATACCTTTGAAGCGCGTCATAATATCACTAGCTATATTAGTAGTATTAGCAGTTATACATTATTATATAGTTGCCCCAAGCCATTGGAGATTATTCATAGAGCTAAGTGATATTACTCGGGGATCCTTCTATGCTATAACATCTCTAAGTATACCGGCATTCATGTGGTTTATAGCTCGGAAGCCTAGTCTAAGGCATAGATTGGTATTTGCATTAGTTATAGCATCAACATTCACAATAATGCTGTTATTAACAATACTAGCACCGCCTCCACCCCAAACTCCACCATTAGGCCTATACGTGATACTATATGCTACCCCACTAATACTATCACCTCTATTTGCTACAACTATAAAAGCTATGAGATCTCAAGCAGTTATAATAGGTGGGTGGCTAGCTGGTACTGGGAGTCTAATGGCGTACTCTGCATTCTCCGGGGATCCTGCAGCTTCAGCAGCAATACATAGATACATAAACTATACACTATACGGTGTACTCTTAGCCTACACAGTATGTAGTAAGAGGATACTAATAGTACAAGTAATACTAGTAGTACTAGCTGCACCAATAATAGCATACAATATAGTAGAGGGGACAGATCCATACTTCCACTTTACACTACACTATACAGATGAAATTCTAGCAGTAAAACTAGCATTGAAATATGGAGAGGAGGCATATGGAGACTCTAAAGTATGGTATATTGCAACTCTACTAGAACCAAAGCCAAGAATAGAGCCTCCACCTCTAGAATTAAAAGCTAAAAAGCCACTAATTATAAATAGAGAAAACATAGTAAAGGGATACTGGGTATCTGGAGTATTATATGGCGACCCAGGGGAAATCGAGAAATTAAAAATAAGAGAGAATAATATCTATAACTCAGGTAAAACAAGCATAATCTTAAAGGCGTAAACTCCTCCTATTTTAGTAATGGGACCTTTAGTGAGTGTTATGAAGCGTAAGTATCTTAGATTATCTCCATCACCCTATATATTACTATCGCTATGAATATCAACATTAGTATTAGATCTATTATTGTTAGTTTCGCTATTCTCCTTATTAGTGGATCTATTATTGTTACTATATAGTATGCTAGTATCTCTACTGCTACATATGCATCAGGCCTCTCTTCCCCTATAGAGGCTAGTATAAGTACTGGAGTTGTTAGTGATATTACTAGTAGAGTTATGCTTCTAACTTCTGGCTTCAATTCTAAGCTCAACCTCATATGTTCTATGTTTTATACTCCATTTTTCGATATACACCCTGCTATTAAAGGCTATGGCTGCTGCTGTAGCAGCTAGAACGTTTAAATTATTCAGAGGCTCTCCTACTATCTCGGATAGGTAGCCCCTAATATTTCTAAACTCGACCCTATATATCTCTTCTCCTCTATAAATAATACTATTCAGGCCATAGATGTTGTTTAGTATCTCTATAAGCCCGTCAACTCCTCTATCTCTATATTCAAATTCTAAGCTACTCGGCTTTATCATTAATGCTATATAGGGCTTATCCTCATACGCCCATAAGCCTAGCTTCTTGATAGTACATGGGTCTATCCTAGGAGGTGATAGGAGTATAATGATACTATTATTGGAGGGGCATGCTGAGATAGTATAATCCTCTAAGAGTCTCGAATCCTCTATAAGTCTTGTGATGAAGTTTGTAAGAGCTCTACTATAAACCTCGTAAGCATTAAGGTTGGGAACCCTATAGGTGTAACCGATAACGCCGAGAGTAAAAGCTAGGATAACCCCTGAAAGGCCAACACCAGTAATATTACTCAACCCTGAATATAACCCCCAACTAGTAATAGCTAGAGAAGTAATACCAGCAATAATAGAGGCTACTAGTAGACTCCTCTCCACACTAAGACCCTCAATACCTCTCATGGATGAGAAGCTTATAAATTATGGGCTACTAAGCGGCTGTACTCTAGATATACATTGAAGATTTAAATATACGCGATTTTAACTAGATTCTTAGGCCTGAGACTTTGAGTGCATGCGAAGACTTTAACGTCATAATCCCAGTTAAGAATGAGGCTTTAGGTCTAAAGATGACATTAGAAGAGCTCTTAAATACTGGTGTTAGCAGAGATAAGATTATAGTTGTTGATGGAGGTAGTACTGACGGTTCTAGAGAGATAGCGAAGAACTTTAAGGTTAAGCTTATAGACCAGAAGTATCCTGGAGGAAAAGCTGGCGGTGTAAGAACTGGCTTAGAGGTAGTAGAGGCTAGCTACGCAGTCATTATTGATGGAGACTATACGTATCCTGCAAGTCACATCTGGGATTTATGCAAGAAAGCTAGTGAAGGTTACGATATGGTTATAGGAGTTAGAATACCAGAACCTAATAGTACAAATCCTATACTAAGACTTGGCAACTGGCTTTTAACAAAATGGTTTAACCTCATATTTGGTACGAGGCTTAGAGACGTTCTAAGCGGTATGTACCTTATCAGAATTGATACTTTAAGAGAAGCTGAGTGGGAGACTAAAGGATTTAGTATTGAGAGCGAGATAGTAGCTCATATCGCATCACTTAGCGGTAGAATATCTGAGGTTCCAATATCTTATAGGAGGAGGATTGAACCTGAGAAGAAGAAGCTTAAGGTACTTGATGGATTCAAGATAGCTACGGATATTGTTAAGTTATCATGGTCATATAACCCGGTCTTTACACTATTCATAGTAGCATCCCTCATACTAATACCAGGCTTATTCTTAGATCTCTACTACTTATACCACTATTCAGTAAACGATGTTAAATATTATATGAAAGGCTTAATGGGAGTAATCATGACGCTCATGGGCTTCCAAAGTCTAGCTCTAGCTATACTATCTCTATACCTTAAAAGAGTGGAGTTAAGACTTAGAAGATCTATAGAAGTAGCTCTCAGGAGACAGTCTAGATGACAGTAAAGCTATTCTAGCTTACTCTTTAGGTACTGGTGTCTTCGCTAGAGCCTCTTCTAGGATAGTCTTCTCTGATACCCCCTCAGTCTTAGCATGTCTTGTTAAGAATATTCTATGAGGTAGTGTGTATCTTACAGCTTCTTTAATATCATCTGGTATTACATAGTCTCTTTTATTTAAAACAGCTAATGCCTTCGCTAGAGCTATTGTATGTAATGTTGCTCTAACACTAGGCCCATACTCCACTCTATGATCTTCTCTCATTACCTCTATTAACCTTGATAAGTACCCGGCTACTCTACTACTAACATAGACACTTTTCAGTATAGAGTCTTGTGCTCTCACAACTTCATCTAGGCTTGTCACACTTTCAACTATATCAATACCTAGAGAGTGAGCCTCTACTATAAGTTTACTCTCAAGCTCAGCATTCAAATACTTAACTTCCATACTCACCATGAACCTATCTCTAAGAGTCTCACTTACAGGAAACGCGCCATAAGCTAGCCTAGCGGGGACTTGTGTCGCTATTACTATGAAAGGCCTGTTAAGCTTATGAGTAACACCATCAACCGTTACTTGGAGCTCTTGCATAGCCTCTAAGAGAGCTGATTGACTCCTAGTATTTACTCTATTAAGCTCGTCTATGAGGACAATATTAGCAAATATAGGTCCTTTAATAAACCTACTACTACCATCAACACTATAGATATAGAAGCCTGTTATATCTGTAGGAAGTATATCTGGATTACCTTGAATTCTCCTATACTCCCCTCTAATAGTTTTAGCAAAAGCCTTAGCCATAAGAGTTTTACCAGCTCCAGGAGCCCCCTCTATTAGAATATGGCCTCCTGTGAATATTGCACAAGTTATAATTTTAATTTCATTAGCCAACCCGTAGACTACCTTAGAAACCTCGCCAATAACAGATCTCATAGTATACTCTATCTCACCTAGATCTAGACTCGCCAATTCTAGAATCCCCAAGCTTAGGGTTAAAGCTGGTTTAATTAAATTTAATGCTCCTATTTACCTTACATGTTACCATGGGAACCTGTATGGTTCTAGCTCTCCTCTTAGTGCCATAAATGCCTCTCCTGGCGTTAGAACTGGTTTATGGTAATCCCAGTAGTCGTCTGTTGGTATTCTTGGGCAGCTTGTTATAGTAAATGCCTGTATCCACTGGTTATCTATTGATAGTAGGTTTTGTAGTGTTAGGTTTTCTGATGATATTAGTGTGTATTTTCTACCTCTAGACTCTATCTCTTCTCTAAGTCTCCTTACAAGCCATGGCCTGTATT
>JAUQQR010000059.1 GCA_030549835.1 Thermoproteota archaeon | reverse complement strand
TTTTTCGATTGCTTCGATAGTAGCGATACAACCGAGCCTTATAAGTTTTATTGTTGGGTTTCTGGGAAATTCGTTGAGTCATATGTGGAGTTAGATGTTGGTGTTGTTGTGTTGTTTGATTGTTTTATGGTGTTTGGATTAGTATTATTATGGTGTTTGCTATGATGTATGTGGTGATTAGTATGTCTATGGTTTTTATGGTGGGTTTGCTTGTGTATTTTGTGTGGTTTTTATATTGTTTTTGTGCTATGGCTTCGGCCATTTGTGCTGATGATATTATTATGTGGGCTGTTAGGGGTATGGGTAGGCTGGTTAGGAGCTTTCTCCCGCTTAGTCCTCTTCCCTTTAGAGCTACTAGTGTCTCGCTTATGGTGTAGTTCATGTAGTCTGCTAGTCTTATGATTATGGGTATGGTTAGGGCTGCTAGTGGGGGGATTCCTAGTCTAGATGATATGTATATGAGCTCTGTAGGCTTCATTAATTGTAGGGTGCTTGTGAATACTGAAGCTAATATGAATAGTCTTAGGGTTATGTTGAGGGCATCTATTGGTCCATATACTATTGTTAGTACTATGAGTGGTGGGAGGACTAGCCATAGGTATAGTATGGTAAGTCTCCTAGTACTCTCTAGAGGTTGAGAGGATATGAGATAGAGTAGTAGTATTAGTGTTAGGAGGAGGGCACTCAGCAAAGAGCCAATATATAGTGCAGTCATAACCCAAATAATAGCTAGGAAGCCTACTAGTGGGTGAATACTCCTCACACTACTCAATACTCCTCAACCTCCTACCCAGCTTCCTACCAACTAATACTGCGTAAGGTTCAGGGAAGCCTAGTACTGATAGTATACTACTATAGAATACATCTAGTGTAGGCCCCCCAGCAACTACACGGCCATTACTCAATACGTAGACGTAGTCTGCTACTCTCAAGACAAAATCTAGGTCATGTGAAGCAATAACGACTGGAATCTTGATATTCTTCAGTAAATCCTCTACCATCCTCTTCTCCCTCACTCCTAAGCCATTCGTAGGCTCATCAACTACTAGTGCCTCGGGGTCCCATGAGATTGCTATAAGTATAGATATGAGCCTCGCCTGCCCCATTGATAGCTTAAATGTATAGCTATTCTTTAGACTCTCTAAATTATACGTCTTTAAGAGCTCTTCAGCCCTCCCCTTATCCCCATAGATTTCTATGAACTCCTCTATTACCTCAGCTTTAGTGAATGTATAGTAGGGGTTTTGCCAGGAGCTACCTATCCTAGATGGTACTACTACTCTACCCTTATCTGGTTTTAGTGCTCCCACAATGATTCTAAGTATAGTAGTCTTCCCAGAGCCGTTAGGTCCTATAATTGCTGTTACACCATTCTCAGCCTTCATGCTCACACCTCTAACTATATTCTTATACCATACATCCTCAAGTATAATCCTACTCAACAATCATCCCCTAGTATTAGCTTTAGAGGCCACTCAATATCTGGACTTAGTGTAGGGATCTCTCCTATTAGCCCATCATAGCTTACTACACCATCCTCTAGTAATACTAGCCTATCTACTAGATCGCCTATATAGCGTAGCTTATGCTCTGCGATTATAATAGTAGCGTCAACGCCTGCAAGGATCTCTACGAGCTCTAATGCACCTCTAGGGTCTATGTGGGCGAAGGGCTCATCTAGTAGGAGTATGTCTGGTCTAAGGGATAATGCACTAGCTATAGCTACCCTCTGCCTCTGACCCATTGAGAGCTTCATAATACTCTGGTCTAGAACCTCTCTTATGCCTAGTAGATCGCTTAGCCTCCTTATCTCAGCTTCTACCTCTACTACGCTAAGCCCTTGACTAGCTAGAATATATGCTAGCTCTTCTCTCGCTGTAGGCATTAGAATGTATAGGTCGAAGTTTTGAGGTACATAGGCTGTTCTACCCTCTACTCTAACCTCGCCTAGCATGCTACCTCCATATACTCTAACTGCTAGCCCTGAGATAACTCTTAGTAGTGTAGTCTTACCACTACCAGTACCACCTGCTACTACAACTCTCTCCCTATTAATCCTCAGATTTATTCCTCTAAGTATCCACTTATCTGATGTAGGGTACCTGTAGTAGAGGTTTATAGTCTCTATAAGCGCCAAACATAGTCTACCTCCTTCATCATCTCCTCTACAAGCCTCCTCTCCCGCTCACTTAATCCACAGTTATCACTCAATGTAGTACCATAATAGCTATTCGCTATGAAGAGTCTCGCCATCCTAGCTGCCTCAACTACTATGTTTAGCTCGCCGGCATGGAAGTGTATTGATAGATCATTAATTACTAGAATAGGTGTTGGGCTACCTAGATACTCTCTAAAGGCTCTCTCTGTGAGCTCTCTATTCAGCCTAGCGAGGTCCCAGATAGTATTACAGTCTCTACCCATAAGTCTTGGAGCCTTAATCCCCTCAGGCCTTATTATCCTAACACTACTACTCGTAGCTATCCTACCACCTATGCCCATGAAGTCTGGTGCAAAGTCTAATATGGTTATACTCTCTCTACCACACACCCCAGCTAGTGCATCGACAAGTCTACTAGTTAGTGTTGTCTTACCTCTCCCAACATCACCAACAATTAATAGCTTAAATGATTTTAGCACGTTTAAGTACCTTCAATACAGTAAAACCAATCACTGTACCTATTAAAGAGCTAGCTAGCCATCCAAGCCATATAGTGGTTAAGGCGAGCGCCCACTTCTCATAATCGCCCATAAGGGGGGTGAATACATAGAAAGCTATCAAGAAACCCACAACTGCAGTCCCGAAAGGCTCAGCAAACGCAGCATACTCAGCTGAGACTCTAATCCTCCTAAGCAGAATAGCTGCTAAGCCAACGAGAAACGCTCCCGGAATACCTCCAGGAAAAGCATAAATAGTCCCTAAGCCTAGCATATTCCTAACTAGGCCAACGAGAAACGCTACCCCCATACCCCACCAAGGCCCTAATAGGACACCACAAATAACATTAGCCATATGCTGCCATGGTAGAGCCCTAGTAGGACCAACAGGAATAAATATTGGTGAAAGAGCTACAGTCAAACCTGCAATCATCAAGGCTAATGCCAGCCTCCTCTCAAACCCCCAACTCAACATTACAGCAGATACCCACAAAAGACTACATTATCAGTATTAATAAACTTTAAGATAACCGAGTTATACATATAGTAGCCCCCTCACACTCTTAAAGTAGCTAGGATAGAATAGAAGGTAAACTATAAGACTAAATATAATTATTGATTAGCTAGTGATTAGGTAATAGAGTTGAGCACCCTCTGAGACTTTAGGCTAGGTTTATGTTAATGGTTTAGGTCTTCTCATGGCTATCCCATAGACTAGGCGTTCCCCACTCATCAGCTTTGATGACGTGAATATTAGGAGTATAGAGTACGCTACTATTACGATTATGTAGATTACTGTTTTTGAATAGTCTCCAATTACTATTGATTCGATGAGCTTATATGGGGGGTAGTATGGGGTTAGAGTGAAGACTACTTCTAAGGTCGCTGGTAGGGTGAAGCCTGAGATGTCTGGGATTAGGGGTGCCATGAGGGCTAATCCTATGTAGCTCCCAGCTGTTAATGCTCCTCTAATATCTCCAGCGAATAGTATCCCAGTAAGTATTCCTACAAGTGTTGAGTTTACTATGTGTAGGGTTAATGCTAAGATTATTGAAGCCATTTGTGTATTAAGAGGTTTAATGGCTTGAATTACCATGTCTATAGAGGATGCTCCCCCAGCCTCAATAGATGTTGTGGGTAGGATTAGGTATATATATGTGATGCCTCCAGCTATGAAGCTTAGGAATGCTAGCATACTAACTATTATGACTCCAGCTGTTTTACCAGCAACTATTTCCCACCTATTCGCTGGTAGAGCTAGTAGAATCTCTGCAGTTCTAGCCTCTCTCTCCATCCCAATACTTATTGCTCCAACTTGTAGTGTTATCATGCCTAGTATTAGGATGGCTATCCCTACAGCTAACATGATCATTAATAGGACAGTGGTCTCTATCGAGTCTAGCTCTCCCCCCTTAACGTAAGCTTTAACATTAAAGACTATAGGTTTCTCTAGGAGCTCTATACTTATATTATACTGTTTCGATAAGTAAACTCTAACTACTCCCTCTATGAGTGATGTTAGAGACTCAACTCTCATCATATTTATGACGCTCCAAGGCTTACTAGTCTTGACTAATATGCTAATATTACCTCTCCTACTAGACTCTAGTAACTCAGAGAATCCCCTATGGAATACTATGACTACGCTATACTCCTCTAAGGCATCACTAATACTTGGAGCTATATTAGCATTCAGCATTGAGGCTATCCCCCTAGCTAGACTATCATTAGCATCCTCTAGCACGACTACTACATCTTCAGGTAGGCTAGCTGATACTCTAGCAGCCTCCTCTAGCGACTGCCTCATAGATATAGAATATATAGATCCTATTACTATTAGTGAGAGGAATGGTGCTAGGATAACACTAAGAAGTATATACCTATCTCTCACTAGATTCTTAAACTCTTTAATAGCTACAGCTACGGCTCTCCTCAAGCTACCCCCCACCAGCTACTTTAATAAATACTTCCTCTAAGTTGATAGCATTATATTTGTCCAAGAGCTCCCCAGGCGCCCCCAAGCCTACTATGACTCCTCTATTTATTAATGCTACTCTACTACACACATATGAAACCTCAAGCATATTATGACTAGACATTATGACTGAATTCCCAGTACTCCTAACATAGTCAACTATAACCCTCCTCATATCAATAGAGTAAACTACATCAAGCCCAGCAGTAGGCTCATCTAGTATAGCAATCCTAGGATTAACCATTAAAGTAGAAGCTAGAAGAAGCCTCCTTTTCATACCCTTACTATAACTCCCAGCTATATCCCTAACCCTATCCCCTAAACCAGAGAGCTCAACACCCCTCCTAACACTATCCTCAATAGAAGAAGAATCATCAAAATACATTGAAGCTATAAATCTAAGATAATCTAAACCAGTAATATTCCTATAAACCCCAGCATCCTCAGGAAGATAAGATATAAGCCTCCTATACTCAATAGAACCCCACCTAACCAAACCATTAAAAGCCAAAACCTCACCACTATCAGGCTCAATAACCCCAGCAATAATCCTCAAAATAGTAGTCTTACCAGCACCATTAGGACCAACAATACAGAAAACCTCACCAGCAAAAACATCAAAAGACACACTATTAACGGCAGTAAAACCACCAAACCTCTTAACCAAACCCCTAACAGACAACACAACCTCAGAACACACAAGTAAACACCAA
>JAUQQR010000058.1 GCA_030549835.1 Thermoproteota archaeon | reverse complement strand
GCGCCGGGGGCGGGATTTGAACCCGCGCGGGGTTTCCCCCACCGGCTTAGCAGGCCGGCGCCCTTCCAGGCTAGGCGACCCCGGCTCCTAGCTATTATATGTTGTCTCTGTGTTTTTATGTTTTTATGTTTGCTTTCATATTGTTATAGTTGTGAAGACTTATAAGATTTGGTGTTGACTGTATATTTAGGTGTTTATTGTGGGTTATTCTAGCCCTTGGGAGTTTTATTCTAGTAGGCCTTGGGTTAAGAGTTATGATCCTGGTGTTCTAGCTGATATTAGTATTCCTGAGGTTCCATTGTATAAGGTTTTAGATGATAGTGCTAGTATGTGGCCTGATAGGAGTGCCTTCATATTTCTTGGTCGTAGAGTGTCTTATAGGGAGTTTCATGAGTCTGCTCTTAGGTTTGCTTCTCATCTTAGGAGTAGAGGTATAGGTAAGGGTGATGTTGTCGCCTTATTCCTGCCGAATACTCCACAGTTTGCTATAGCTTATTATGGCTCTCTCTATGTTGGAGCTATAGTTACAACTATTAACCCACTATACACTGCTAGAGAGCTGAGATTTCAGCTTGAAGATAGTAAGGCTAGGGTTCTAGTAACTCTAGATATGTTTAAGGATAAGGTATTAGAGGGTTTGCCTGATAGTGTTGAGGAAGTTATATGGACTGGTATCCAGGAATACCTACCATTCCTTAAAGCTATAGGTTATAGGATTAAGTTTAAGCCTCCAAAGCCTCCAGAGGATAGTAGGAATCTAAGATTTAGTAAGGTAATAGGAGAGAGTAAGCCTATAGCTGATAATGAGAAGGCTGAGATTAACCCTAGAGAGGATATAGCTGCACTCGTATATACTGGTGGTACTACTGGGTTACCTAAAGGTGCTATGTTAACACATTATAACATAGTTGCTAACATATACCAGATTGATGCCTGGTGGTTTAGGGGGAGGAAGGGGCTAATATTTGTAGGTCTACTACCATGGTTCCACATATATGGTCAGACAGCTGTACTACATCATGGGATATTCTCAGCATCAACAATAATAGTCTATCCTAGACCAGATATTGAAGCTGTAATGAGGGATATAGCGAGGTATAAAGCTGATGTATTCCACGGCGTACCTACTGCGTATGTAGCTGTAGTAAATCATCCTAGAGTTAGAGAGTTTAATTTAAGAAGCTTAAAAGCATGTATTAGTGGTGCAGCACCTCTACCAGTAGCTGTATTAGAGTCTTTCGAGAAGCTGACTGGAGCTAGGCTTAGAGAAGGTTATGGGCTTACAGAGACGAGCCCAGTAACACATGTTAATCCAATAGAGGGTAAATATAAGCCTGGTAGTATAGGCTTACCAGTACCTAATACTATTGCTGCAATAGCTGATCTAGAGAAGCCTGTGCTCCTACCCCCAGGTCAGGTTGGAGAAGTTGTTATTAGTGGTCCACAGGTTATGAAAGGCTACTATAACAGGCCTGAAGAGAATTTAGTAGCGTTCTTTGAAGCCTATGGATTGAGATGGTTTAGAACCGGGGATATGGGTTATGTTGATGAAGAAGGGTACTTCTACATTGTCGATAGGAAGAAGGACTTAATTAAGTATAAGGGTTATAGTGTATTCCCGAGAGAGGTTGAGGAAGTACTCTATAAACATGAGTGTATTAAAGAGGCTGCAGTTATTGGAAAACCTGATCCAGAAGCTGGAGAAATTCCTAAGGCTTTCATAGTATTAAAAGATGAGTGCAAGGGTAAAGTTAAGGCTGAGGATATAATTGAGTATGCTAGGAGAAACCTAGCACCATTTAAGATCCCGAGAGAAGTTGAATTTAGAGATGACCTACCAAAAACTATTGTAGGTAAAATTCTTAGGAGAATACTAAGAGAAGAAGAGCTTAGAAAAGCTGGGTTATTAAAGTAGCTATCTACCCTATTTCCTCTATAACTATAGGTATACACTCCTCGAATTTTCGTTGCCTCCTTACAATCTCAAGAACTACGCATCCTTCACTAATACTATCTTCTATAGCCTCTCTTAAATCTCGTACACTCCTTATACTCCTCCCCCTAGCTTTAACAATTACGTCTCCTTCTCTTAGCCCAAATCTATGTGCTGGGGTTCCAGGTATAACCTTGGCTATGACTACACCCTCAACTATGTCCATCCCCATTATTGAGGCTAAATCTCTCGTTAATGGAGCGGCGTAGACCCCAATCCATGCTCTGAAGGGTTTACCATACTTCTCTATCATAGCTATAAATCTCTTAACACTATTTACTGGTATTGCGAAGCCTATGCCTTGAGCTCTAGCAATTATAGCTGTTGTAACTCCAACTACTTCACTATTCATATTAACGAGAGGCCCCCCACTATTCCCTGGGTTTATGGCTGCATCTGTTTGAATTAAATCCTCTAATATGACTCCAGACTCTTCATCAATAAGAGTTCTACCAGTAGCGCTAACAACGCCGAGCGATATTGATGGTCCAGCTAAGCCTAGAGGAGACCCTATAGCTAGTAAGAGCTCTCCAGGCTCTATTTTATCAGAGTCTCCGAGCTTAAGAGGCTCTAGGTCTCTCCTCCTAGTATGGAGAAGTGCAATGTCACGGCTGGGATCATAGGCTAGTAGAGAGCCGATATCTCTAAGACCATCACTATAAACTATCTCAACTCTAGTAGCACCACTAACAACATGATAGTTAGTAGCTATAAGCCCCTCACTAATAATGAAGCCAGAACCTGCACCTGCAACAGCTCTTAGACCGAAGAAAGCGTCTAGAGCTGGCCTAACGGTATATATCGTAACAACTCCTCTAGAAACTTCTCTAACAATATCTGCTAAAGCTCTACTAAGACCTGATAAGTTAAAAATCAAAATCTAACACCATCAAGTAGTGTATAGCTTAAAAGATTTAAGTAAGTGGTTAAACCGAGGATCTAAGAATTCTTTCAGGAAACCACCACATATAAGTAGAAAATCACAGTACTTAATTTCAAAAATAAGTTAGAGATTAGCACCGCTAGGTTAGACTACTCTCTGAACTCTTAGGATTAAAAATTAATTAAATCATATTATATGTATTATTTTAAGACTCTCCCGCTACTAACTTTCATTTTTAGCTCTTGACTCGAAATTATATTAATATTGGTGTATCTACTATGTATAAGCTTGAACGTGAAGGACTTGATTCTAATTTATAATGGAGATCCTTAGTAGTTATTCTAAGGGTGAGCCTAGCCCAGCTAGTGGGAGGATGTTCACTCACTCCTATGAGACTGGTGATTTAATCTTAAGGAGCCTGGCTAGGAACGTATTTGATCTCTTCATGGATAAGACTATGTTAGATTTTACTATTTATCCAAGTATCTTATTATTAGAGAGGGAGGTTGTGGGTATTGTTGCTTCACTTATGGGTGGAGATGAGAATACTACGGGTAGCTTCACATATGGAGGTACTGAGAGTATAATATTAGCAGTTAAGGCTGCTAGGGATAAGTTTAGAAGCTCTAATCCTGGAGTTATACCTGAAATCATAATACCTTACACAGGTCACCCAGCATTTATTAAAGCCTCAAGGTACCTCGGTTTAAAGCCTGTCTTAGCTAAAGTTAACTTTGATACTATGAAGGTTGATATAGATAATGTGAGTGAACTTATAACTAAGAATACGGCTATTATAGTAGGCTCGGCTCCAAACTACCCCTATGGCTCTATTGATGATATTAAAGGTTTAAGTGAATTAGCTTTAGACTATAATATATGGCTCCACGTTGACGCCTGCCTCGGTGGCTTTACATTACCTTTCTTAAGAGACTTAGGTGAGGAGATACCAGAGTTTACATTTAAGCTTGAAGGTGTTAGTTCTATATCTGTAGATTTACATAAATATGGTTATGCTCCTAAAGGTAGCTCCATTATACTATATAGGGATAGGAGTCTAAGGAGATACCAGATATTTACTTATGCTGGATGGCCCGGCTATCCTCTAGTAAATACTACAATACTATCTACGAGGTCAGCAGGACCCCTGGCAGCTTCATGGGCTATCCTTAAGTATTTAGGGTATAACGGTTACATGAATATGACTCGTAAAATATTAAAAGCTAAGAGAGATATTATAAGAGACCTTAATAATCTAGGTTTAAAAATTATCGGCAAACCTGAAGCTAGTATCGTAGCATTTGCAGCTGAGGATACTAATATATCGGTTGTCTCGCTTGAGCTTAAAAACGGGGGTGGAGTGTACAGCTCAATCCAGGGTCTAAGCATCTAGGATTCCCTCCAAGTATACACCTCACAATAAGCCCGGTACATGAAGGCTTAACTACAGAATTCCTAGAGGGTCTAAGAGATTCTATTGAAGCCTCTAAACAGTATAGGGTTAGAAGTGATATTGAGATCATAGCTAAACAAATTGAGTCTAGAGAGCTTAGCATATATGATATACTAAATATAATTGGTGCTGAAGCGGTCATAACACTATCTGATGAATTACTATTACTCATTAATGAGCTAATTAGAATTATCCCACCTGATATAGTAGATGAGATTATATCTGATGCTGTTAATATTCTAGTATGATTCATTCTACTAGAACCCGTTAGCCAGCGACTTAAATATTTTACTAAGAGAGCTATACGTCTCTATATAATTCTTAAATATTTTATTGTATATATTAACTCTCTCAATGTCTGGTTTAAACACCTTATCTATAGATAATCTAGCTGCAGCTTCCTCAAAACTCTTAAATCTACCTACAGCTAATGATGCTATCATAGCTGCCCCCTTCATTGTAGCATGGTGTGGATCACTAACTCTACTTATAGTCCTATCAATAGAGTCAGCTATAATCTGACACCATATATCAGACTTTGCTCCTCCACCTATGATTCTTATATCATTTTGAAATCCTACTATTTTCTCAATATAAGTATACGCCCATTTTATGTTTAAAGCTACACCCTCCATTACAGCTCTCAGTATATCCTCTCTCCTATGAGCTAATGATAAGCCTATGAGCGCTCCTCTAGCTTCAGGATCATCTATTGGGCATCTCTCTCCATAGAGCCATGGCGTGAATATTAGTCCCTGAGAGCCTGGTCTAGCTATCATAACAAGATTTTCTATTGTATCATATTCACCTTTTAATCCTAGTTTTTCAATAATGAAATCTAGTGCTGCTCCAGCCACCTCTTGTTCTGCAATAATGAGATACATATCTGGGATTGCGCTTGGTATAGATCCTATATAGTGAGATAAGTCTACCCTCCTCTCTCTAATATGCCCGGCTATCCAATCACTAGTACCTACATATATGTGGAGTTCTCCTTTACTAATAGCTCCCGACCCTACGG
>JAUQQR010000018.1 GCA_030549835.1 Thermoproteota archaeon | reverse complement strand
AATTAAAAACGATATCAAACCTTATGAACCTTTATAAAACCTGAAACAGCTACGCTAGACTGTTATTGATAGTAATGGTGACTATATAGGTGACTCTATACTAGTAGAGTCTGGATTCATAGCATCAATTGGTCCTAGGTCTAAGTTTATAGGTCCTTATAGTATAGAGTATAGCTATGATGGTTACCTTATTCCAGGATTTATAGATGCTCATCTCCACATTAAGGGGTTAGTTATTAGTGGCTTAGATCTTAGAGGTGTTAGTAGCATAAATGAGCTTAGAGATAGAGTTAAGAGAGCACACAGCCCAATAGTTTATTGTAGAGGGTTGACAGCTATATTGGTGCGTTAGGTTAATAAGGGTTTTGTAGGTTTTTATGTTGATGTAGGATTTTTTGGAGAAGTACTATTCTACTAGGGAGGTTTGCTAGATTCTCGGAATAACTAATAGGACTCTTAGGAGGTGGATTAATGAGGGGAGGGTTAGGGCTGTTAATGTCTCTGGTAGGTGGAGGATTCCTGAGAGTGAGGTTAAGAGAATTCTAGGTCAGCCAGTTGAGGAGTTTAAGGATGTTAAGCTTCTTAGAGCAGCTATATATGCTCGTGTTAGCAATTCTAGCCAGAGGATAGAGTTCGGGAATCAAGTAAGCACATTAAGAAAGTATGATTATAGGCTAGACTTAGATCGTAAGATGCTATTTTTAAAGGTGCATGGATAGGATTGAAAAGTATAGAGGCTGGAGTAACTATGAACTAGCAGTACTAATCAATGATAGAGGAGTCTATGTAGCATAGCGTGGGATTATGCTCATAAGATTGGAGATGCTATAGCTAATATAGCTAGTAAGCATAGCTCAATTATAGTACTAGAGAATTTAAACCACCTAAAGAATAGAGTTGACGGGAATAGCTCATTCAATAAAAATATCACTATGGTTCTATAGGAGGATTCATTTCACTATAGGCTATGAAGCATTTAAGATAAGACTTGAGACTACAAAAGTTAACGCGAGAAATACATCATCAATATGCCCTAGACTAGGATGTAGGAGTAGGCTTAAAGATATTGGTGGTAGAACGTTAAAATGCCCTAAATGTGGATTCATAGGAGATAGAGATGTAGTAGCAATCATAAACCTATCCCATGAATACTTAAGATGTGGGATGCCCAGGGGTCGCCCTAAACGCTCCCAAGCCCGATGAGGTCCCGAGCGGGGGAACAAGGATGAGGCGAAGAACATATGAGAGCTTAACCCCTAGGTTTAGAGTTAGTGATTAGTGGATTGGTAGGAGGTTTGGGGATAGGGTGAAGCTAGCTTATGGGTTTAAGTCTCTACTTAGGAGTAATATTAGGCTAGCATTGTCTAGTGATGCTCCAGTCGAGCCTCTAGATCCTAACGAGACTATTAGAGCCGCATTGTCTAAGCGATCGCAGCCTTCATGCAACCAGTTTGAAGCCCTAAGTATGAGGGAGGTTCTTAAAGCTTACAGTAGGTTTGCAGTTGAAGCTTCTAGAGGCCCTCTAATATACTCAGGAATTGTTAGTAAAGGGTTTAAGGCCGATATTCTAGTATCGAAGGTTGACCTCCTAGTAGAGGAGAGGATTGAGCCCATAGAGATTATAGTTTCTGGACTTAGATCTAAGGTAATAATTAATAACTTCTAGGTAAATAATATATTAGTGGTGTCTGTCTAGATGGCGACTCTAAGATCAGGTTATGTAATAGCTGGTGCCTATGCTGATAAGCTTAGGAGAACACTATTCGCTCAAACTAGGGAGTTGGTTAAAAGTGGTGAACTAACACCACAAGAAGTTGCAAGAGCTAGCGGAGAATTAAATAGGATACTCTACGAGGTATTAGTTAATAGATTAAGATCAGATAAAGGTGATGTAGTTAGGATAAGCGTAAATTATGAGGTGAGAGAAGGTAGAATAGTATGGGATCTAGAGACATTATCAATTCAGGCATGGAAGAGAGTACCAGATGAGCATATAGCTAGAGCAGTAAGTGAAGTCAAGGCTATAGCTAAAGAACTAGTTGTAAGAGCTATACAATACCAGTCCTTGAGATTAGCTGAAACAGAAACAGGAGATATAATATATGCGGTAAGACTAGCTGATAGAGATGTAGGTATATTAATGGTAACGCCACTAAACGAGAATGAAGCAATAGTTAGAGGAGCAGTAACAGAACCTGTAGCCATGATACTAAAGAGAATAAGAGTAGAAGTTAATGCACCTCTAGACGAATTCATAGAAAGAAATGTTGGAGAAATAATGAGTAAGGCAACGCACTCTGAGGTATTAGAAGCAGAAAAGATAATAAGAGAGCTAAGAGCATTAGTAGAAGCCGCTAAGAAACCAGAAGTAACACCCCCCGAGGAGGAAGAACTCTAAAATATCATTTAACTATATTATCTCCTCTTTCTCCATTATATAAATAACATTAAGCTATAAAGGTTATAATTTAAGTGTAATGATGAGATGTTGAACCCAGCTTTTACTAGTACTCATGACTCCTTAATATAGAATTAGTGATTAATAATTATTAAGCCTACTATACTACAGGGTACTCTACTTACCATAGAATCTGTGAGTTCTAATAGGTCATGAGTGGTTTTTAACTCATCAACACCGGTCACCTATGTAGAGTCATGAGTAGCTCTGAGTAATGTTATAGCCGCTTAGGTTCCTGAGAATTATAGGATCTATAATGACTATAAACTTATAAATATTTATGTAGAAGAGTCAGGAAGAGCTCGGTTACCCCAGAGTTCTTCATTGATTTAAAGCCTCGTTTATGGGCACAACTTTCCTCATAGCCTATTATCTATTATTTTTTAACTAGGGTTTTAACTTCTTCTATTATTGGTGTTAGTTCTTCTTGTGTATAGCCTTCTAGTGGTTCTATTTTTGGTTGTAATTCTATTGTATATTTTGTCTTTGTTAATGCTAGTACTTCTTTTACTCTTACACTCCATGGTTTACCACTTATACTTCTAAGTTTTACTGCTTTAGAGTATCTATCTCCATCTATTACTGCTGCTATTGTTGGCGCTACTGCTATAACTATACTGCTATCTAGGCTCTTATATGTTGGTGCTGCTATATCTGAGTTAGACTCTATGACTATTATCTCTCTATCTTCAAGGAGCCCCATACACGTGTCTGCTATTTGTGCTGCTTCATTCTCCATGAAAGCTTCTATTTCCCTGATTGTAGCTTGTACTGGTTGTGGTTTGAGGTATGGTATTAAATCTAGTATTAATTGGCTTAGATAGCCTGTAATCTTACCTCTTATACTAGTATTAATAATATGGGCTATATTAGCCCTGGTCTCAGTACAACTTGTAACTCTTAATAAGGCTAACCTCCTAGTAGGGTTTACCATATGCAGATCTACTATGCTATCCCTCCACTCTAGCCTTGAAGGATCTATTGATGCTAGGAGCCCTCCTATAGGGTTTATGATGTAAGCTTCTAAGCTACTCTGCGATGCTCTCTCTAGTATTATAGAATCGTATGTTACTAGAATCCTCCTCTTCTTAGACTCTTCTACTATCCAAGGCTTAAACCATAAATCTGTCGCACCTATAGGCTTAAAACCTACACTATTAAAACCTACACGTCTAAGAGCTGATATTAAGCTTGAGGCTAATACTGTTTTACCAGAATCACTCTCTAGATAGCCAACAATAAGAATATAGGTCATACTAGCTTATCCCAGCGAATTTAGGAGCCCTTAGGCACATATATGGGCACTCGCCTAGTCCCACCTACTAGTCTTAATAAGCCTTCGCTAGCTAGAATCTTAAGGAGTCTTCGAGCAGTAGAAATCTTTACCCCATACTTCTGAGCAACTCTATAGGGTGTTAAATACTTCTCCTTAATAAGCTCACTCTTAGCCTTCATTATAGTATCACTTAATAGATTTACTTCAAGCTGTGCATTAACATACTCGGGTTTAACCTCAACTTTCTCAACCTTCTTAGGCTTTCTAGTCTTACCCTCCTTAGAGGCCAATGATTACACCGCTACGTATATCTAGCTCTTTAAACCTTTAAATCTTTTAATTATAAGATTGTTGTAAGATACTTATAGTTAAAACTTTAATGTAGTTAGGGGAATGTGTTTAGAGGAAATTATTTCTTCTCTATGCCCCCTCAACTTTAACTACTACGGGCTGTACTGTTACCTGTTGCTGGTCTTGTTTTTGTTGTTGTTCTATTTTCTCTGGTTTCTTTACCTCTAATGGTGATGTTGCAGCTTCAATTGTCTTCTCTAACTTATCTAGTGTTCTTTTTGCATCATTCTTCTCTTCTAATAGTTTTTCTCTTAGTTTCCTTAGGTGGTTTATGCTTTGTGTATAGTTTTTCTCACTTAGCTCTCCACTAAAGTATAGTGTTTGTATATTAACTATTGATCTTGATATCTGGAGTCCCTCATCTTCTATAGCTGTAATTCTATCTTTTATTATTCTCTTAACTTCCTCAGCTTTAATTTTAAGATTCTTTATCTCCTCTGATAGGTTTCTCTTAAGATCTTCTATTATCTCAGCTTGTATATCTGTATTTGTTGATATAGACTCTACAGCTTTCCTCCACCTATATGCCCTATCAAGAGCCTCTATTAGTTTTAGAGCCTCATGCTTCCATGTAGGAGTTACTATAAGCTTACCATCTTTGAGACTAGCCCTATCTCCAGGTATAACCTCTAATCCTCTATCTTCGACTTTAACCTCAATATACTTAATATTACCTTCAACATCACTATTAAGACTAACTAGGACCCCGAGAACTCTACCATAAGAGTCTTCTACGTTCTGCCCAACCATTCTAGTTAAACTATCAATTCTAAGGCTCAAGCCTTAACGCCCTAGTAAGCTTAAGGCTAAGATTATATATAGGGGGTTAGACTCTATCATATAAGCCTAGATCCTATTAAACCCCTATAATCTCATATTCTGATCGGTGCCCTACATGAGTAAGGTGGAAGACTGGGCTAGGAGATGGATTGGGTCAGAAGAGGAGGCTGGTGTTGGGAGGAGGATTAGAGAATTTATAAGTCCACCTCCACCAGTTAAGCAACAGATAATAAATGCTCTATACAAGATAGGAGCCCAAGTAAATAAACTAGACTATAGTCTAGCTAGGCTACAATCATATGATAAGATGTTATTTGAGAAAACAGTTAATGCTCTAGTAGAGGGTGATAAGAGTAAAGCTGTAATGTATGCTAATGAGGTTGCAGAAGTTAGAAAAATGGCTAAAACCATAATGACTGTTAGGTATGCCCTAGAGAGGGTTAAGTTAAGACTAGAAACTGCAGTAATATTCGGCGACGTCCAGGCAAACCTAGCACCAGCAATAGTAGCTCTAAGACAGGTAACAGGGTACATTAAGGGGATGATACCTGACGTATTCGCAGAATTAGTAGAAGTAGATGAGAACCTACAAATAGCTATGATGAATGCTACAACACAAGCCCCAATAGCTTTAGAGTCAACATATGTAACTGAGGAAGCCCAGAAGATATTAAGAGATGCTAGTATAGTAGCAGAGCAGAAACTTAAAGAAGCATTCCCAGAACTACCAAGCCTCGAGAAGGTGCCAGCACAGAGTAAAGTAGAGGAGTCTAAGTAAGTCTAAACTAATACTTCACATAATCTTCTAAATTATTTCTTGTTATGTGAAGCTTACAACATCCCCTAAGCCACTCAATAACTTTTTCCTTATCACTCCACTCTCCTAGAATGACATATCCATGTGAGCACTCCTTAGGCCTACCTAGGCAATCCCACATCTTAACTACAGAATCCCTATCAACAACATGACTAACTTTATCAGATATCTTCTCAACATCCCCTAGAGGTAACCCTAACTTATTTAAAACTACTTCAACTATAGACTTCTTCCAGCAGTACTCAGCTAAGAGTTCTAAACCCTTCCATGTAAGTAGAACACCCTCCCTAGGCTTTACACTGACAAACCCCCTATCCTCAAGCCTCCTAACCATAATACTAACTGTTGGGAGAGATAAGCTTAGAACCTTAGATAAGTCAGATAATTTAACATAAGCATTCCTACCAGGGCATCCCTCGAGCATAAATATAGCTCTAAGATACTTAATTAAGACATGATTACTTAAAACATCCTCCATTACCTAAGATCGCCTCAACCAATCATAATATCTGTAAACTACAGTTAAATAGCAACACTCAAGATTACTAATACAGTTCCGCATATAGCCTCATCACCTATAACATTAAAGTCAAACTTATATCTTAATAGTAGCAAAAACTTGACATAGTTAGAGTATGATGTTAGTAGTAGCTTTATTCTCCTCTAAGGTATCTTATAAACTCTTCTCTACTGGCTGACCTTGAGCCTCCCATCCTTTTACTCCAGGCCTAAACCTATAGATGTTCTTAAATCCTAAAGATGCGAGCTTCAATGCAGCCATATGTGAGGTTTCACAGTCTACATTAGTACAATAGACTATTATAGGTTTATCTCTGGGGAGTTCTTCAATCCTCTCCTCGAGATTCTTTAAGGGTATATTTATTGCTCCAGGAATATGTTCTTTAGCATAAGCTGCCTCAAGCCTTACATCAATGATTAGAGCCCCCTTAGATATGAGGTCTAAGACTTCTCTCGCATCCCAAAGCTCTATATAGCTACTCATAATATAACACCAAATGTTACTAAGGTCTAGAGAGTAAAATGTTAGCATATATATGCTTAAATGATTTAAGATATGCTATGTTTACTCTATGTAATCTTATATTCTCCTACCTATAGGGAATATTAGTACTGGTATTTCTTCTTCACAATCTATCTCTAATAGCTTACATAACTCTTCATCATAGAATGCTCCTACAGCTACTGTGGCTAAGTTTAAGGCTTCAACTGTTATGTATATGTTCTCCCCGGCAAATCCAGCGTCTAGGTGTGCATATCTATAAGCTCTGAGCCCGTATTTTGAGGCTGTCCTCTTATAGACTATGGTTAGTATTATGTTTAGAGGAGCTTCCCCCAAATGCTCCTGGCCTAAAGCTATATCTTCTAGAATCCTACTATAGTCTCCTAGTTTGAGCTCCTCTAGATAGTGCCCTCCAGGATTATAATGGTATATTCCAGGCTCTAACTCTTCAACTTTAGAAGCTGATAGGTAGGCTTCTACAGGTTGTAGAGCACCAGCACTAGGGTATACCCTCTTAGGCCCACCCCACCAGGCTCTACCGGTAACACCTACAGTATAGTATAGTATAGTTGAGAGTTCAGCTAAAGTAATAGGAGATCTAGAATACCTCCTCCTACTCCTCCTAGAAGCAATAACCCTGAAGACATCAGCACCAGACTCAGCCATAGGCTTAGGAAGACTAATCTTACGCCTACCAGGATAACTCTTAAAATAACCATCAAACTCGTAGGGAAGATCTTCACCATAATAACTAGGAGAAAGCATAGATAAATAATGGCCAATAATCATAAGATCACCTCTCTCACGAGCCCTAACCAAACCACGATAAAGCATCCTCCTAATACTACTAGAAGCACTCCCAACAATCTCACTAAAAACCCTAACAATAGAATCCAAACTTAAACCACCAAGATAATACTATAAAGAGGAAGAGAGAAATAGTAATGGGCCCGCCGGGATTTGAACCCGGGACCACGGGGACCCGAGTCGGGCGCTCCAGGCATAGTAAACCCGGCGCGTACCCCGCATCCTAGCCAGGCTAGACCACGGGCCCATAAAATTAGTAAGATAGCAGCATTTAAAAACATATTTTCATATAAGAGAGTACTTAAATTAAAACTTTAAGCTCACAGTATCTGTAAATAACTAGAGTAATAACTATAGAATACTAGACATTAAATAGCTTATACATATAGAAAAACTCCTTAAACTATCATAAATTGATATAAACCTACTCACCTATACTTTCTCAGAACATTAGCTCGTAGTACTGTATAGTTTTAGCAATAAATCTATACCTATCCCAGTCTAAGTATTTTGATGCTATTTCTTCTGCAAGACTTTCAAACTCATCATAGGGTCCAGCAAATAACTCCATAAACTCAGTGTTCCTAACCCTATTCTCTTTAGCCCATTTAGCTAGTTTTAAGCAATTAGCCCCCCAAACTGGGAGGTTTACAGCGGTAGCTATAGCTAGGTCGCCAGTATTGCCATGTAGAGAAAGCCATGATATGAAGTACGTGTATGAAACAGCTGCGGGCTTTAGAGATTCATATGAGAATAATACTTTAAGTTCTTCAGCAAGTTTTAATAGAGCATTATAGGCATTATAGTCCCCATCGATTAGGTACTTAATAAATCTTTACTCTAATAGATCCCTAGCTTTGACCATTGATATAGATAAAGCCTTTAAATCATGTGGTACTATATATAACTGATTTAATATGAAATCCCTCAAGACAGACATACTAGGACTAGTCACAGACTTAGCTCTAAGTATCCTCTCATTAATACCGCTAACCTCCTCCCTAAGCCTCTTTATAATCACCTAAAACACCCTTCAACATACATCTAACTATAACTACATTTTAATAGTTATTAATAACCAAGTTATATCGAAGAATGTAATGATACCTTTATACTTAGACTGTTTCTCCGTATAAGTTTTAAGCTGTCTTTAATTACTGTATATATTTAGAATTAAGAGAGGTATTGTGTGATTATCTGAGAAGCTTTATGAACTAATATAGTTCAGAAGACTTTGAAGATTAGACTCATACCAGTATCTAGGAGTAAGTAGCATGAGAGTAAAGATTGAACAAAAAGAAATATATCCCTCATAGTTATGACATAACCTTCTCTTCTTCAAGGTGAAAGTTGAGTTCATCAAGCTCCACATTCCTTTTATTTTTCCAGAATTCTGGATCTGAGATTTCTTTTTTATACTCATGCTGTATTATTAGTTTCATAATCTCGTTAGTACCTGTCCATATCATGCCAAGGCATAAGTCTCGTAAGAATCTCTCAATTGGGTATACTGTTGTATAGCCTATCCCGCCTAGGATCTGCATAGCATTGTTAACTACTCTCCATGCAACCTCTGTAAAGTTTAGTTTAGACATTGAAACAAGTTTTCTAACATAGCTTAAAGTAACTTCTCCCCTCTCCATAGCGTCAGCTGCTCTAGCTGCCGTTTATACGAGAGCTGTAGCATGAGCTATTTCTGTTATACTCTCAGCTATCATGAAGTTAATTGTCTCATGCTCTATCATAGGCTTACCAAAAGCCTTCCTCCTCATAGCATATCTCGCTGCTAGTTCAATAGCAGCATTAGCTACTCCAAGTGATCCAGCTGCTGTTGTAAGACGCTCGGGTATCATCATTCTACTGAAAAATTCATATCCACCATTAAGTTCTCCTATTAGGTTCTCTATGGGGATCTCAGCATTCTTAAATATTATCCTAGCAGTCCCCCCTCTCCTGGTCCCTATTAATCCATACACAGTTGTCACATAGAGTCCAGGTGTATCCCTATCTATAATAAAAGCACTTACCCCCTTTGTACACGGGGTAGCAGAGGGATCAGTTATAGCGAAAGTAACATAGAAGTATGCTCCTACACCTCCTACTATAAATCTCTTTTGCCCATTAAGGATAAACTTATCTCCCTTCTTCTCAGCAGTAGTTCTCATCATACCAAATTCATCTGAGCCCCCTGAGGGTTCAGTAGTCTAGATTTCTACTTTTTTATTAACTCTTACTCTCTACTAATTCATGGTGTCTCTCTTTGGCTTTTGACGATTATGTTGTTATGCTTATTGGTAAAAGAATTGCTGGTGATATTGTATATAGTGAGTCTACCGGAGATTCTCTTAGGAAGTGGAGAGAGTATTTTGAGGTTAGTCAGTCTGAGCTTGCTAGGGCTATGGGTGTTTCTGCTAGTGTTATTAGTGACTATGAGAAGGGTAGGAGGGCTCCCGGTGTTAGGTTTATTCAGAGGTATGTTAATGGGTTACTAGAGGTTGATAGAGTTAGAGGTTGGAGGAAGTTATCTGCTATGGCTGCTAGTCTTGGCGTAACTCCAGGTGTAGTTATTGATATGATGGAGTTCGCTAAGCCTCTTACTATAGATGAGCTTGTAGAGTCTATTAAGGGTGTGTATTTAAACTCTGAGATTAAGAGTGATAGGCTTGTATATGGTTATACTATTATTGATAGTATTAAGGCTATACTAACACTTAGTGGTATACAATTCTCAATACTCTTTGGTTCTACACCTGAGAGAGCAATAGTATTCACTAAGGTCCAAGCTGGGAGAAGCCCTATGGTAGCTGTTAGGGTATCCCCAGTTAAGCCTGGTGTAGTAGTAATACATGGTCCTAAGGGGAATATTGACCCACTAGCTATAGAGTTAGCACGTAGAGAAGGCATACCTCTAATATTAAGCTTAGCTAGCGATGTTAACGAGCTTAAATCAATGCTTAAATCAATAGCTTCTAGGACCCCTGCTTCTCAGTTAATCTAACTATAGCGGCAGCTACATCACCTCTAGTCATCTCAAGTGCTCTCCTAGCCTCCTCAAGACTAACATTTGCTTGTTCAGCAACAAACCTTACATCTTCCTCACTAAAAGTAGTAGTTGGTACTTCAGGCTTACTAACTCTATACTCACCAACAATCATTAATACAGGAGGCTGATCCTTAGATCTGACAATAAGAGCACTAGTAGGATTATCTACAGTAATCTTAGATCCATCCTCGAGATCAACAATGACCTTAACAGCTTGAACCTCCTCTATAGTAATACCAAGCCTCTTCATAGCCTTAATGACTTCTTCAGGCTTAAGACCAAACATGAAGGCCAACCTAAACACCAGAGCTAGAGATATAGCTAGAATAATATAAGCTTATCTACTACCCACTTAATAAAGAGTTAATTAACTAAACCCTACTCAACTCTAAGTGAGGATATGGTCTTACTGTTAACTATAAGGGTTATAATTAACATATAGGTTTTCTATTCATCTCCATAAATTTTTAAGTAGAGCTCTATATTCTTGGATTTGGTGTTTGATCTTGCGCTTACCTTATAATGTTGATGTTGATGTTTTACGTGAGAGCCCTACGAGGGCTATTAATAGAGTAGTAGAGCAGCTGAGGAGGAGGGGAGTAGATGTTATTATGCTTTCTACTGGTGAGCCTGGTGTTCCTCCTCCTAGGGAAGTTAGGATGTGGCTTTCTAAGTTCTTAGAGGAGGAGTCTATGAGGTTATACTCTTATACTCCATCTCCAGGCTTCTTAGATCTTAGGGAGGCTATTGTTGATGATTTAAGAGATTTGGGGGGTATTGAGTTATCCTCTGATCAGGTTGTTGTTGTTTCTGGCGGTCAGGCAGCTATGTTTTCTACTCTAGCCTCTATTCTAACCCCTGGGGATGAGGTTATATTAATGGATCCAACATATTTCGGCTACTGGAACTTATTAGCATTCTTTAAGGCTAAGCCTAAGCCTATAGTAGCTAGTCTAGATAGAGAATTTCAGCCTGATATTGAGGCTATTAAGGAGGCTATTGTTAGAGGTAAGACTAAGGCGTTAATACTAGTTAGTCCAGATAATCCTACTGGTAGGATCCTAGACTGGAGTACCGCTAAGGCTATAGCTGATATAGCTCAAGATTATAAACTATGGATTATATATGATGAGCCTTATAGGACGCTAGTTTATGAGGGTGAACATATATACATGTATAAGCTAGCACCAGAGAACACTATATCACTATATGCTTTTAGCAAAGACCCAGGGATACCTGGATGGAGGCTTGGCTACGTGTATGGACCACAGTGGATAATTAAGAAGATAGGGCTAGTATCAGAGGCTATAACATATAACCCTCCAAGTATAGCTCAATACCTAGTACTCACATATCTTAGGAATAGAGAAGTTAGGAGGAGACATATAGACTATGTTAGAAGCGTATATGTTAAGAAGAGAGATGTAATGGTAGAAGAATTAAGTAAGATTAGGGGAGCAGAATTCTTTAAACCAAAAGGGGCAATGTTTATAATGGCGAACTTAGAGAGTATATTAAAACCAGTAGGGTATGATGGAGGTAAGCTAGCAGAGAAGCTACTATTAGAGAAGCATGTAGCCGTAATACCTGGAGAATTCTTCGGTAGATCAACAACATTCTATATAAGACTAAGCTTCCCAACAGAGACAGTTGAGAGGATAAGAGAAGGTGTAGAGAGGATAAGAGAGGCTTTAGAGGATTTAAAGTGAGGAAATACTATTACTCTAATACGTCTTTTTTAAGCGAACTCTTAACTTTGATATATCTCATATTTAAGTTTTAAATTTAGACATTTACTCCTGGTGCTAATAGTTGCTTAATGTTGGCTTCTATGGTTTTGGGTATATTGGTAGGCTTATTGCTAAGATTGCTCTAGAGAGGAGTTTTAATATTATTGGTGTTGTTGATATTGATCCTAGTATTGTTGGTAGAGATATTGGCGAAGTTTTAGGTCTCAGTGATAAGCTTGGCGTTGTAGTGTCTAGTAGGGTTGATAGTCTTAAGGGTAGTGATGTTGTATTTCACGCTACAGGTTCTTACCTAGATAAAGTTTATGATCAGATTGTTAGTATCTTAGGTATTAGAGCTGATGTACTATCTACTTGTGAGACACTAGCTTACCCGTATTATAGGTATCCTATCTTAGCTAGAAGGCTCGATGAGCTAGCTATCAAGAATAATGTATCTATTCTAGGCACAGGTATTAATCCGGGATTTTTGCTAGATACACTAGTAATTATACTCTCTGCCCCATTCAATAGTATTGTGAGAGTAGAGGCTTCTAGATCTCTTGATGCTGCTAAGAGGAGGGAACCTTTTAGGAGGAAGATTGGGTTAGGCTTAGACATAGATACTGCTAGGAGGAAGATGGAGAGTGGAGAGTTAACAGGTCATGTAGGGTACGCCGAATCAGTACTCCTAATAGCTGATGCTTTAAGTATAAACCTAGCAAAGATCATAGAAGCTCAAGAGCCTATAGTAGCTGATAGTGATATTGAATCTAGTGGTGTAAAAATACAGAGAGGCTACGTTAAGGGGGTTAGAGGGTATGGTGTAGGCTATGCTAATAATAGAGAGGTTATTAGAGTAGAGTTTAAGGCTTACGTTGGAGCAGATGAGTATGAAGATATACTCATAGAAGGGTCTAGCTACAGTATTAGATGGAGGAGTACTGGAACACCAGGAGATATGGGGACTGCTGCTGTCCTCGTTAACTTAGCAGAGAGAATAGGAGACTATGGGCCGGGCTTATTAACTATGACTGACCTTATCCCCTTTAAATCCATTATAAAATAGCTCCTCTACTATACTTGTTCTAGAACTCTTCTTAGACCCCCTCCCTCTACCCCCAATTTTAGCGATTATTACCTGGTATCTAGGCCCGCTATACCATTCAGGCATTCTCCTAATAGTTATAGTGTATCCGTATGGCCTAAGCTTCTCTCTTATAGCCATAGCCTCATATCTTAAGGTTCTCTCATCTACGCTACCCTGAGATGCTAGACTCCTAAGCTTATCTATACGATTCCTTAGACTCTCATCTAGAATCAAGACGCTATCAACCCCAGTAGAGCTGCCAGCTTGTATGCTTTTATCTTTTGAGCTTATTTAGAATATAGCTTGCTATTACCTCTGATATGTCTATACTAGTTGCCTTCATTAATGCTTTAAACTCTGGGACAACATTTACCTCATTAACATAGTAATCTCCATCATCATGTAGTATGTCCACTCCAGCTATCTCTGCCCCTACAAGTGTAGCTGATTTTAATGCCGCCTCTTCCACCTCTAAACTAGGCTTATATGGTATGACTGATCCCCCTAATGCAGCATTGCTCCTCCATTCTCCTAGCTGGCCTTTCCTCATCATACATGCAGCTATACTATCTCCTACTACTAGACATCTAATATCTGATCCTAGGTTTGCTGGCTTCTGTATTATATGGACTCTTAGCTGTGGGTTTGCTAATATACTCCTATGCTTTATCACCTCTTTGAAGGCTGTAGGTGTTTTAACTAGAGATACTAGCCTCCCCCAGCTACCTATGGGTGGTTTATCTATGATAGGATAACTTATATCATCGACGTAGTCTTCTAATCTAGAGTTTTCTAGGGCTATAATACTTTGAGGTATCTTAATCTTATTCCTTACTAAAGTAGAGTATGTCAATATTTTATCATGACCTACTATTAATGCTCTTAGAGGATTAATAGCTACGCCGTTAGATGCCTCTGTGATTGCTGCAACATATATACTATTAGCGGCTGATATATTCCTAACTAGGACTACACTACTACTAAGCCTATCCTCAGGTATACTGTACAAGGTATTAGAATAGATTATTGTAGGCCTTAAGCCCCTCATACTAAAGGCTCTTATTAGGAGTTCTTCCTCAACTCTAACTATATCAACTGCTAAGTTGATTTTAGCGGTTCACACCACCTCACCTACTCTTATCTCCTAGCTTAATCATATTATATAGTTCTATTATCGTGTTAGCATAGACTCTAATACCCGCAATATAGTCATCTATACTCATAGCCTCATTATCTGTATGAGATAACTCTGGAGCCCCTGGACCATTCTCTGCTATATTGTTGGTTATCTTAGATAGTATAGTCATATCGCTAGTCCCAGATTTCACTACATATCTAGGCTTTAATCCTAGCTTTGCTAATGCTCTAGATATAGCTCTAGCTGTAGTATTTGATGGTGATGTCTTGAATGGCATACTACAATCTCTTAGCATCCAGGTACAGCTTGACGTATTAATATTTTTATGGAGTATCTCCTCGAGATCTTCTATACTCTTTCCTATAGGTATTCTTATGTTTACAATCATGATGCCATTCCTAGGTATAATATTATTAATGCTACTACCACACCTCACATATGTAGGTGTTATCGTATATTCTCGGGATAAGAGTGCTTCTATACTCTCTAGTACCTCTATAATCTCTCTACATGCTGAGATATAGAGCTCAGGATTAGCTGTGTGACCTCCAGTAGTGTTACATTTAACTATTAACCTACAGCTACCCTTACAGCCTATAGCTATACCTGTTATATTTGTAGGCTCTCCTACTATGATATAGTCCGCTTTAAGGGTCTTAAGTAGACTTCTAGCCCCATAGCTTGAACCCTCTTCACCCACAGAAGCTATTAGTATTATCTTTAGAGTACTCGTATCAATATAGTTTGATGCTATAGAGCCAGCTATAGTCATTGCTGCTAGAGGCCCCTTAGCGTCAACAACTCCTCTACCTATGATTTCATTCCCGTTAAATAATGGTTTTATGTAGCCTCTCACTGTATCTATATGACCTACTAGTGCTATACTCTTATCTCCACTACCAATCTCAGCTATTAGGTTACCGGTAGAGTCTATTGTTATATTATTGTATTTAAGTCTCCTAGTATAGTCTTCAAGTACTCTTATAGCCTTATCCTCCCTATAGGTTGGACTATAAGTCTTAACTAGGTCTAATAGTAGTTCTACTGCTAAGCTCTTCATTGAGGCATTGAGCAAGAGCTCTAACACCCCACTCTACGTCTTCTAGTGTTATTAGGTAAGGTGGTAGTAGTCTGATAGTTGTAGTTCCAGCTCTTAAAGCTAATACTCTCTTATCCTGTAAGCACTTAATCACACTACTAGGATTTATTCTTAAATCTACACCTAGCATTAAGCCTAATCCTCTAATCTCTCTAATAAGCCTATGCTCTCCTAGGGTAGAGTAGAGTTTATCATATAGAATCTTACCTATACTCTCAGTCTTCTCTAACACGTTATCTTCTAAGAAGACTTCTACAGAAGCTTTAACAGCAGCACACGCTAGAGGGTTACCCCCAAATGTTGAGCCATGCTCTCCATACTCTAGATTAGAGGCTAAGATACTAGATGTAGCTACTATACTTACAGGGAACCCTCCACCTATAGCCTTCCCAGCTACTATAATATCAGGCTCTATACTATAGTGCTGGAATCCCCATATCTTTCCAGTTCTACCAAAACCTGTCTGAACCTCATCGATAACTATTAGAGCTCCTGTAGAATTAGCTCTCTCTTTTAATGCTTTAATAAACTCCTTATTAGCTACTATAACTCCCCCCTCGCCTTGTATAACCTCAACTATTACACCTGCAGTCTCACCATCAATCTTATCTAGTGAGCTAACATCATTATACTGGATTATCTCCACATGAGGAATTAGCGGCTCAAAGGGCCTCCTATACCTAGCATTACCTGTAATAGATAATGCCCCTAGTGTTCTACCATGAAACGAGTTTGTAAATGCTACGAGCTTCTTCCTCCCAGTTGCTTTTCTTACAAGCTTAATAGCGATCTCTACACCCTCACTACCACTATTAAACATGGCCATATGAGTGTACTTATTTGGAAATATTTTTTCTAAGATTTGTAGCATCTCATCTCTAATCTTAACCCTAAAGGATGGCGGTGCTGTTATAACCTCCTCCATTTGTCTTTTTAGAGCCTCTATTATCCTAGGATTCCTATGGCCTAAGAATGCTACACCATGACCTGTGTGGAAGTCTAAGTATCTTAAACCATTTAAATCCCAGACATATTGGCCCTCAGCTTTAACTACGTATAGCCCTCTATCTTCATAGAATCTAATATACTCCATAGCAACTACTACCTCTTAATCTTACTTATAAGATACTCTATGATTTTATCTTGTAAATTGTAGCCTGTAGCTGGTACTGTATTCCTAAAGTCTGGTATAGCATTAACTTCATTAACTAAGTATCCTCTATCATTATCTTCGAAGATATCTATACCAGCTATTTCTACTCCAATAGTTTTAGCTGTTTTAATTGATAATTCTCTCAACTCCTCATCTATAGGGGCTGGGAGGGCTTTACCTCCTCTAGCAGTATTTGTTATCCAATGATTGCTCACCCTATATATAGCTACTGGTACCTCATCACCTACCACAAATACTCTAATATCTCTACCTGGCTTCCTAACATATTCTTGTATTAAGTGTACCTTCATATAGGGGTTGCGCGTATATAGCCTATGCTCTAATATTATTCTTAGAGTCTCCTTATCTGGTGCTAGGCTTACTAGTCTACCCCAGCTACCATTAATAGGCTTAATTACAACTGGATATCCAAGCATATTAGCTGCTTCTAATGCTTTAGCTTCGCTAAAAGATACTATAGTCTTGGGGGCGGGTATTCCAGACCTTGATAATAGTGAAAGAGTCCACACCTTATCCTGAGCTATAGCTATAGACCTAGAGTTATTAACTACTTCTAGTCCACTTGACTCTAGAAGTATAGTTGATGTTAGGGCAATAGAATGGCTTAGACTTCTCTGTAGAACTATATCTATGCTACTATCTAACCCGTCACCTATGGTAAAGTTTGTAGATTCAACATGTATAATTTGAGGCTTTAAACCTCTAGCCCTAATAGCTTCTATTAATGCTCTCTCCTCCCATCTAGCAATATCATATACTATAGCTATGCCTACCATTTAACCTTACTCGCCCCAATCCTCACTAATCTCGAGAGGCTTAAGGAGAATCTCTCCGTTATTCAATATAACTTCGAGAGAGACTCCACAATCATGATCAACTACTTCCCCAGGTAGCACGTCATCAGGTAGATCTACGCTTCTACCACAGATAGGGCACTTCTTTGAGATCAAGGCAATCTCCACCCTTTAGGCCGATTAATACTATTATAGTTAAGGATTATAAGTATTTACTAATAAATTAAATAAAAATTCTTTTTTAAAAGGTAGAGTATCATTTTATAGGTTTAGTGTTACAAATGTAATATCGGGGTTACTAGATGGTTGTTAGGGTAGCTATTATTGGTGCGTCAGGCTATACTGGTGGGGAATTGTTAAGACTATTAGCTTTACACCCATACGTTGAGGTTACTGTAGCTACATCTAGAGAGTATGTGGGGAAACCTATACATATTGCCCACTTTAACCTTAGAGGTTACTATAGGAATTTAAGGTTCTCTAAGCTAGATCTTGATACTATAATTAATAGTGCTGATGTTGTATTTACTTCTCTACCCCATGGTGTTAGCTTACAATATGTACCTAAGCTCTTAGAGTCTGGATTGAGAGTGGTAGATTTAAGTGCTGATTTTAGGTTAAAGAATCCAGAGAGCTACAGGATATGGTATGATTTTGAGCATCCCTACCCAGATCTACTAGCTAAAGCCGTATACGGGCTACCAGAGCTTCATAGAGAGGAGTTGCGTGGAGCTATGCTTATAGCTTCTCCAGGATGTAATGCTACAGCATCTATACTAGCCTTAGCCCCCCTAGTTAAAGCTGGTATTATAGATACTAGTAGGATAGTAGTTGATGTTAAGGTTGGTAGTAGTGAGAGAGGCTCAAATCCCACAATTGGTAGCCACCACCCTGAGAGGGAGGGGGCTATGAGGCCTTATGAAGCTGATGGTCATAGACACGCTGCTGAGGTTATACAAGAGCTCAGCCTCCTAGCTGGGAGAATAGTTAATGTATCTCTAGTCCCACACTCTGTAGGCTCAGTTAGGGGTGTTTTAGCATCAGCACACTCCTGGCTTTTAAGAGAGGTTTCAGATATAGATTTGTTTAGGGTATATTCTGAGCTCTACTCTAAAGAGCCTTTTATTAGGATAATTAGAGGCGTACCACCAGGATACCCTGACCCTAAATATGTTATTGGTAGTAACTATGCTGATGTAGGCTTTGCTTTAGAGCTTAGAGCTGGTAGGGTAACAGGGTTTGCCGCTATAGATAACCTAGTTAAAGGTGCTGCTGGTCAAGCTATACAAGCCTTTAATATAGCCATGAACTTTGAGGAAACATTAGGACTCAAGCTACCACCACTTAAGCCAGCGTGAGGGGAGATGATAGTAGTTAAGATTGGAGGTAGAGTTTTAAAGAATAATATCCAAGCTATAGCAGAGGATATAGTTGAGCTCTGGCATAGAGGAGAAGACATAGTCTTGGTCCACGGCGGCGGGGATATGGTATCAGAATACTCTATAAGGCTAGGAGTAGAGCCTAAATTCATATTATCACCTGAAGGTATTAGGAGTAGGTTTACTTCAAGAGAGGAGTTAGACGTATACCTAATGGTTATGGCTGGTAAAATAAATAAGGAGATTGTAGCTAAGATCATAGGCCTAGGGGGAAAAGCAGTAGGATTATCTGGAGTAGATGGTGGAATACTTATAGCAGAGAGGAAGAAGAGGATACTAGCTTTAGATGAGAGGGGAAGGAAGAGGGTAGTTGAAGGAGGATATACTGGGAGAGTAATTGAGGTCAATACTATTATAATCAAGACTCTACTAAATATGAGGTATATAGTAGTAGTTGCTCCTATAGCTGTAGATAATGATGGAACACCATTAAATATTGATGGAGATCAAGCTGCCTTAAAGCTAGCTATAGCATTAGGAGCGGAAAGGATAGTATTATTAACTGATGTTAATGGAATAATTATAGATGGTAATATAGTTAGAGAGATTAAAGCTAGCAATATTGATAGTATTCTGAGTATAGTAGGACCTGGTATTAATAGGAAGCTGTTACAAGCTAAGGAGGCTATAGGTAGTAGTGTAAGAGAAGTTATAATAGCTAATGGGCTTAGAGATAGGCCTATAACTAGGGCTCTAGATGAGCCTGGGACAGTAGTTAGATTGTAGACCTTACTTAGAAGTATTTAACTTTTATGTCTTAGCATAAATAGTTAGGGGTCTAACACTCTATGGTTGATATTGAGAGGCTCAGTGTTGGTATTAAGGGTTTCGATGATCTCATTGCCGGAGGAATTCCTAGAGGTTTTTTCGTGGCTATTACCGGGGAGCCTGGCACTGGTAAGACTATATTCTCTATTCACTTCGCCTGGAGAGGTGTTCTAGATGGTGATAAGGTTATATATGTTACTACTGAGGAGAGCCGTGATAGCATAGTTAGGCAAGCTCAAATGTTTAATATGGATTTCGCATCAGCAATAGATAAGGGTAAAATGATAGTTATAGATGCCCTATTAAAAACAAGAGGTGACGAATGGAGTATTGAAGACCTCGATATTGAGAAATTAGTAGAGAAAGTTATAGAGGCTAAGAAGAAGCTAGGCTATGGTAGAGCTAGACTAGTAATAGATAGTATTAGTGCATTCTGGCTAGATAAGCCTGCAATGGCCAGGAAATATAGCTATATGGTTAAGAGACTACTATACAAGTGGGACTTCACAACACTACTAGTAAGCCAGTATGCTATAACAACAGCTGAAGCATTCGGCTTTGGAGTAGAGCATATAGCAGATGGAATAATAAGGTTCAGAAGAGCTATAAGAAATGGAGTATTAAAGAGGTATATTCTAGTAGAGAAAATGAGGCAAACACCACATGATATGAGAATGTATGAAATAGAGATAATAAATGGAGAAGGAATGATAGTTAAAGGCCCAGTAGAGCTAAGGAGAGAAGACATTACACTACCAAGAGATGTAATAGAGAAGATTAGGAAAGCAAAAGAAAAAACAGAGAAGGAGACAACTTTCCACACAAACTTAAAGTAGTTCTCTCCTAAAAGTTAAGATTAAATAATCAATTATTAAGCCCCCAGAATAGAGTATATCCTAAAGTTATGAATTCTCTAGGAGATATTAGTGTAGAAGTGTATTCTTAGAGCTTCACTAGCCGATTTATTCATTGAAATACATAATTCATTAAAATACACATTAGTAGAGGAGGAGAAATTTTGAAGGTAAATTTAAAAATTTATAAACTACCTCTTACTAATCTAAATTTGTAACATGTAGGTGGGATGTCTTGAAGGCCCCTTGGAGGCCTGGTTATGATTTAACTCTAGATAAGTTAATTAAATCAGCTTTACAGTATAATCCTGAAGGTGAGATAGTATATAGGACTAGGATTGGAGTTGAGAGGTATAATTACTCTATAGCTTTTAAGAGAATGAATTCTCTTGCAGCAGCTCTCTCTAGTCTAGGGGTTAGGAGAGGTGATAGAGTTGCTACTCTCGACTGGAATACTCACTGGCATTATGAGGCTTACTTCGCAGTACCTATGATGGGAGCTATTCTGCATACTGTAAATGTTAGGCTTGCTCCTTACGAGATTGAATATATTATGAATCATGCTGAAGATAAGGTTGTTATTGTTCATTCAGATTTCCTAAAGCTAGTAGAGTCTTTAGCTCCTAGAGTTAAAAGTCTCGAGCATGTTATTGTTGTAGATGCTGATAGTGCTCCTGAGAGAGTTGGAGATGCTAAAGTTTACCTATATGAGGATCTAGTTAAGTCACATAGAGAGAGCTTTGAGTGGCCTGAGCTATCTGAGAATGAAGTTGCAGGTATGTGTTATACTAGTGGAACTACTGGGTTGCCTAAAGGTGCATACTTTACGCATAGGCAGATGGTCATACACGCTATGAGTGTAGGCTTATTTGTTTCAACAACGCCCCTTATAGATATGAACTCTACCTCTACAATACTACATATTGTGCCTATGTTCCACGTATTCTCATGGGGCTTACCATATATAGCTACTTTAATAGGAACTAAGCAGATATACCCTAATAGGCTCGTCCCCTCAATTATACTAGAGCTTATAGCAGGCGAGAAAGTAACACATACTGCTGGAGTTCCTACAATACTCTACATGCTCCTGCATGATCCTTCTAGTCCCAAGTATGACTTAAGTGGTTTAAAATTCCTGAGCGGAGGTTCAGCTACTCCTGAGGGTCTTGCTGAGCTAGCTAGGAAGAGGGGTGTAGAGGTTATAGTAGGGTATGGGCTCACTGAGACAGCACCAGTCCTAACAATAGCTAGCCCCCCGACTAAACTCCTCTCAAGCCCTGAGCTGAGAAAGTTAACATTAAGGACTGGATGGCCTATACCTCTCGTAGAGTTGAGAGTAGTAGATCCTAAAGGTATACCTGTGCCTAAAGATGGGAAGACTATGGGAGAAGTAGTCGTTAGAGCCCCATGGACAACTCCAGAGTATTATAAGGATCCAGCTAAGACTGAAGAGCTCTGGAGTGGAGGGTGGCTACATACTGGAGATATAGCTGTTTGGTTTGAAGACGGGTCTATACTAATAATGGATAGAGATAAAGATGTGATAAAGAGTGGAGGAGAATGGATTAGTAGTGTAAGATTAGAAGATGCTATAAGCACACACCCAGGTGTATCTCAGGTTGCAGTAATAGCTGCTAAGAGTGAGAAGTGGGGAGAAAGACCTGTAGCATTTATAGTTCCAAAACCTGAGTGGAGAGGTAAATTAACATTAGAGGAGATTAGGAAATACTTAGAAGATAATTATGTAGCTAAAGGCTTAATATCTAGGTGGTGGTTACCTGATAAGGTTATAGAAGTTGATAGTCTACCATTAACAAGCGTAGGTAAGATAGCTAAGAGAGTATTGAGGGAGCAGTATAAGGATATTAGAGTAGATTAAGTTGGTGGACCGGCCGGGATTTGAACCCGGGACCTCCGCCGTGCGAGGGCGGTGCTCTTCCAGGCTGAGCTACCGGCCCTACCATTATTTTCTAGTTTATATGTGGTTTTAAGGTTTGCTATACTAATCTATTCTTTTGCTATAGTCTTCTTAGTATATGCTGCTAGTTCTGATGTTGGAGTGTATGCTCCTCCAGCCCATGTGTTCTCGCATTTTCTACATTTCCAAATGCCTACTGTTACTCTATATACTGTTCCTTTTGCTCCACAGAATGGACATTCGTGTTTTGAGTATCTCTTTATTAGTATGTCTCTTACTTTCTTTCTAACACTAACTCCATATCTTGTCCCATATCTCCCTGTTGGTCCTACTACTTTAGTTTTACCCACTGCTACCGCCTCCTGGGAATGCTTGCTCTAAAGCTTTAAAGTATAACTGTGCTGTATTCTTTGATATTCTTACTGCTTCTTTAAATTCTTCTAGTCTCATACCTCCACTTCCTGTTTTCTGAGCTCCTACTATTCTAAGATTCTCATCAAATGATAGTACTAGCCTATAGTCTGATATTACTTCTTCTTCGAAGTTAGGGTCGACTACTAGGTAGTTTCCTATCTTAGCTACTGTTACAGTTACTACTTTATGGTTTATCTTGAGCTTCTGGCTTTTAACCTCCTTCTTTACTATGATTTCTCCACTCTCTAGCTCTTCATAGTCTGGAATATATGTTGCCATGAGTGCAGCCATAGATGCTAGCATACTAGCATCGTATAGGTTACCGTCATGGTCTAATACGTATATATCAATCCATAAATTCCAGACTTTATCCTCTGGTCTAATAACTAGAGATTCTAGGTCTACAGCTTTAACTTCTCTAATACTCCTATCTATTACTCTAGCTAGCTCTATAACATTCTCATCTGGAGGTCCAGGCTCAAATATGGGGGAGGCTAGCGGGACGTTCTCTGCGTGAACTATTAGCACGCCTTGGTTTGGCGTGTCTTTGAAGGGGGCTCCGATATCTAGTTTAACTCCAATAAGGACTTGTGTATTACCTAGCTTAACTAAGGCTGATCCTTCAGCCTTATCTAATACTCCAACTTTTATCTCTATGTTTCTAGGAGAGTGTATACTCCTACCATCTTCCCTTAAGCCTCTCTCATATAGGCTTATGTAAGACTGCCTCTTAATGAATGGTACTATAGGTAGCTTAAATGGTGTTATACTCAATGCTTTAAACCTCCTCTCCTATAGCCTCATACTTTTGTTTTAGAGTACTCTTCTCTAGGGAGACTATATACTGTATAGCTTTTAAAGCCATAGATAAGCCTCTCTCAACTTCTTCCTCTGTAAGGACTCCATTAATCTGGAATAGCGTTATGAGATTAAGGTCTGGGGCTGCTGCTATAGGCATATCAGCTTCGCCTGAGGAGTCTTCAACCTCATCAACATCTAAGACTAGGACTCCATCAACTTTACCTACAGCTACACCTGCAACTAATGCCTTCATAGGTATACCTGCATCAGCTAGCGCTAGTGATGATGCAGTTATACCTGCAACCCTAGTCCCACCATCAGCTTGCAGAACCTCTATGAATATATCTATTACTGTCCTAGGATACTCTGATGTTAATACTACATCTTCTAAAGCCTCTCTTATAACCTTTGAGAGCTCAATCTCCCTCCTAGAGGGTGCTGGGCTCTTCCTCTCAGTAGTAGAGAATGGGGCCATGTGGTATCTTACTCTAAGTATAGCCTTATCTGGTAGGATCATGAATTTCTGCTGAGGCTCTCTAGGCCCGTATACTGCAGCTAAGACCTTAGTTTTACCATACTCTACTAGAGCCGATCCTGAGGCATTAGCTAAAACCCCTACCTGCATCCTAATAGGCCTTATCTCGTCTGGTCTCCTACCATCATGTCTTAACCCTCTCTCATCTATGAGCCTCATAGACTTCTTACCCTGCACTCCTAGACACCTCTACGCATCCTCTCCTCATCTATAAACTTTGCAACTCTCTCAGTAAGCCCTACCCTATGAGATTCTCTATCAATAAGTCTTATAGCCATTACTAGTATAGCCTCTAACTCCCTATTAGGACACTCTATATAGACTCTCCCATTAACTGCTGGGAATATACTACACCCTGTCTTCTCTTCAAGCATTGAGATCATACTCCTCTTCTTACCAATAACTCTTGGTATTTTAGCAGGTTGAATATCTACTATAGTACCTTTAACAATCTTGCCTAAGCCTTCACCCTGGACGCTTAAGACAGGGTTTCTAGTCTTATCAAACGATAATACTTTAGCTTTAACATAGTCTCCAGGCTTCATAAGCTTATATAAATCATCTGAGGCTGGGTTGAAGGGCCTACCAAGGAAGTCTTGAACGTGGAGTATAGCTTGATATGGGGAGTTTATGTCTACAAACCAGTTAACCATACCAATAGACTCTACAAGGCCTATAACTATGTGGCCAGGCTCAGGTATATATATGTTTTTAAGTGGAACTATTATGAGCTTATCATCACGTTGAGATACTAGGCTAATAAGTGTAGCTATTTTTAAACTATTAACCTCTATAACCTCAGGATACTTACCTTCAACCCTAGAGTCTAGTCTATCCCCAGGCAATACTATAACTCCATGTAATCCTCTAGATATCATACTACCACCTTAACATTAATAATAGCTTTACCCCGAGCAAACTCTTGAATCTTACTAATAACATCTACCTGAGCCCCAGCTGGTATCTCTAGCTCTATCTTTAAGCTCCCATCTTTAAGCCACTCACTCCTCTTAACATCACCTAACTTCTTAGCCTCAGATAAGACTCTACTGGCTACATCTGATGGGATTATAGCATCTATTACAGCCTTAGCTAGTTTTATAGGCATTATTCTCGCTAGTTTAGATACAATTTCTATTGCTTGACTCTCAGCATCTTTATACAAGTCTATACCTACTCCTAACTCTTCCATTGCAGACTCAATCCTAGACTCTGGTATTGGTAGTTTTGTTTTAGGATCTATAGCGTTCCTAGAAATATATGCTACAATCTTCCTCCTCTTAGCCTCTAACATCTTCCTCCTCTCTTCTTCTGTAAGCTGGATCTTACCTTCCCTTAATATTCTATCAGCTATAACCCTAATATCATCTGTTCCAAAGACCTTCTTTAAGCTTTCAGGGCTAGCCTTTAACCCCTTCCTACTATCTTTAAACACTGTATCAGACCATAGTACACTATCTATGTCTAGCTTCTCCCCCTCCCTATACCTGAAAGCATACTCTGGCTTAACTAAAACCTCAAACCTCTCTCCTTTAACCTCAATCCAGGCTACAACATAGCCTGGCTTCTTAGACACGCTATAGCCCCTCCTATCTCTATTCTTAATATGAGAACCTATATAGGATATGAATATAGTCTATAACATAGTCTACTATAGTGTTCGTTCTATCTTCTTTAGAATATCTATTATTTCACTTTGGCTTAGTTTCCTGAATGCTCTCTCTTCTCTATCTACATAACCTATCTCTACTAACTCATGGAATACCGGGAGGAGTATTTCCCTCTTCTCTTCTCCTGAAGCTACTCTACTCTTGAATAATGCTTCTAGGGATAGAGCTATCATTTCATCTACGCCTAGATCATCTCTATATGTCTTCTCGAAGAAGCTATTAACATAGCTATCACCTATACCTATTGCTATAGCCTTATAGCTAAAGTATTGACCTCCAGGGTCTGTTCTATATAGTTTAACTTGGCCATTAGTATTGACCCCCCCGAATATGAGGGCTACACCGAATGGTCTAACTCCTCCATGCTGAGTATATGCTTGCTTAACGTCAGCTACAGCTTTAGCCAAATACTCTACTGTAGCCTGATCTCCATACATTAGCCTATGCCTTATAGCTACTAGCCTAACATAGTCTATAAGGACTCTACCATCACTCCCCATACCTGCAAATGCTACGCCTACATGATCATCAACCTTATATATCTTCTCTACATCACTAACATCTAGTAGAGCTGATAATCTCCTCTTCTCAGCAGCCAATACTACACCCTTAGTACTCTTAATACCTAAACTAGTCCAACCCTTCTTTACAGCTTCAAATGCATACCTAACCTGGTATAAGTCACCCTCAGGAGAGAATATTGTTGCAGCCCTATCATAAGCCATAGCCTGTGGTGTTGAGAAAGCCAATTTCTACACCCTAACTCTAACTTTGAGTAACAAAGCTTAAATTCTAAAAGTTATATTTTGTATAAGCTAAAATGGAGGCTGGAACTTTAGTGGTAGATGTTATTAGTATAGTAGCTGCAGCATTACTAGGATTTGCTAGCGGATCTCTCTCAGCATACATAGTATATAGGATGGTAATTGTTAAACAACAACTACTCATAACCAAGCCGTTAAAAGGAAGGAAAACTACTAGGGCAAGGAATAGGTATATTGTATTTGAGGCTTTAACAAGTGATAGGATACAATTAGAACAGTTAAATAACGCGATAATAGACACTATGAGGAAACTATATGGTGAGCTAGGACTAGCAACAACTAGAATAAGATTAATAGATTATAATGAGGATAGGAGGAGGGGTATAGTTAGAGTTAGAAGAGAGTATAAAATGCATGCTCTCGCAATCTTAGGATTTTTGAGAGAGGTTAGCGGGAAGAGGGTTAAACTAATTCCATTAACAGTAACTGGGACTCTAAAGAGGGCTAAGAGATTATTAGAATTGTAGTTTTGAATAATAGAGTTACTCTTAGCTAATATTCTAGCTATGCTTTCCTAGCAGCTACTGCTACTATCTTAATAACGTCATTATCGTTGAGTATATATGACTCTCCTATTCTCTGCTTTGTCTTAGCATTTATTGCGTATATGAATGTTTCTCCTAGCTCTGTGTGTATTCTATATGCTAAATCTCTCGCTGTAGATCCTCTAGGTAATAGTATTGTGTCTGGTAGTATTCTACCCTGTTTATCAGTATACTTATTATGGTCTTCTACTGGATATACTGCTATCTGTGATAGCTGGTTGAAGACTGCTTCATTTAATGCTTCTTGAACTCCAGTTGAGCCCCATTTCCTCATATAGTCTGCTATCTTATCTAGTATTCTTGAGAGTTCTCGTGGGGTATTTTTAGATATTATCTTAAATTCTCTATCTCCAGGTATATACTCTATTATCCCCTTAGATGAGCTCTTCCTAAGTATTAACTCTGATACTGAGCTTGTAGGTATTACTGGAATATCCTTATACTCGTCTCTCAACCTCTTAATATTATCTTCAGCAGTATCAATATCTGCCTTATTTGCTATAATAACTATGGGCTTAGATACTCTCCTAATACTTGAAGTGAATCTTCTAAGATCACTACTAGTCCAGCTTGATAACTTCTTATTCTCCAAACCAGATAATTGTATAGCTTCGGCTACATGTCTCCTAGATACTCCTAGACCTGAGAGTCTCTGAGTAATAAATCCTATACTATCCTGGATACCACCAGTATCAATATACCTAGCTATCTTCTCCCAATCTTTCCTTATTATAGAGTACATCCACTCCTCAAACTCATAAATCATCTGCTTAACCTCAATAATAGGATCGAAGCTACCTGGCTTTACAGGTCTACCCTCCTCATCTGTAGAGCCGCTTGCATCAATAACAAGTAGTAAGACGTCAGCTCTCCTAACATGGTCTAGGAACATGTTACCTAAACCTCTACCCTCATGAGCTCCTGGTACTAAGCCGGCTACATCAATAATCTTAACTGGTATAAACCTCCATCCAGATTTACAAATACTATTAGATGCATTACAAGCTATGAGTCCTAGCTCTAAGTGTACACACTTTCTCTTAACATATGCTACCCCAATATTGGGGTCGATCGTCACGAAAGGCCTATTCTCTATTGGTACGTCAATCTCTGTAGCTGCAGAAAAGAATGTAGACTTACCAGTATTAGTTTTACCAACAATACCTACAAGTATACTTGAAGCCTCCAAGTAAACCTCCAAGAGTAGCTTACATAGTTAGACCTAAAATTTACAACCTGAAAGCCCCGCCTCTTTAGAGCGGGGGGTAGGTCGGATTAAATTATTTATGCATTTCTTAATCTATTGATATAGTCTATTATATATGCTGGAACACTAGATAGCCATGACTTAGCCCTCCAGTACGGTATGCCTAGTGATACTAGGAGGCCTATTATAGAGTGTGGACTCCAAAGCTCCTCTAGAGTTGAAGCATCACTAACTATTACTGTGTTAACATCTAGTATATGGGCTCTCCTAGTAATCTCATATAGATATGAGATATTAGTACTACGGATAACTTCACCTATAGAAATTTCTATAGCACCCCATCCTCTCTCCCTGAATAGTCTAACTTGAGATTTATCTATATACTTCTCTAGGCTAGGTTTTACCCTAACTATGTGTACTCTCTTATTAGTTGATGAGTATCTTAGGGCATCTAGTGTTTCAGGGCTAGCAATTACTAGTAGGTTTCTCCTCTTATACTCTATACTGTCTAGTGCTCTCCTCAACTCTAACCTAGTCTCTCCTTTAACTATAACCCTAAATACTATATCTATATTAAGCTCTCTAGCCTTACTGCTTAATTCTTCTAAGTCTAGTTTCTCGTTAACCTCTAATCCTAGAGTCTTATAGCTTAGCCTCTTAGCGAGTCTTAATATCTCTATTGCTGAATCCATATCTCTAGGTTTTACTGATAAATCTATGAATTTAATCCTCTAAGCACCTCTCTATAGAACTTTATTGCATCCCTCCTTTTACCAGAGAATCCTATATGGATTCTCACTACATCATCTGAATCGTCTAGGATAAGATTACCGTAGTATGCTTCCTGCTTATTAACTCTAATATATAAGCCTCCACTCTTATCTACTCTATCTTCAAGTGTAGAGTCTAATCTAGACTTATCTAGAGAGCTAAGCTTTGATAGGATATAGTTTAGTGTTTTAAGAGTAGCTTCCGGGTCTCTAAGAGAAGCTATTAGTATCTCTATTGGGTTACCGTGGTGACCCTCATAGATTTCACTCCTAATACTAATACTATCTCTAAACTCTGATGGGAATACTTCTAGTAGAGCTTTAATAACCTTATCTTTATTCTCTGTTGCGTGAACGTGGACTCTAGCATCTAGAGATGCTATACTCAAAATATTTAACCCGTAATGATTTATTTATAGGAGAGGTTTTGAGTACTACTCCTCACTAGGAGATATGATTCTAGCTCCTCTACTAGCTTCGTGTCTCCTCCTCTCTTCCCTCTCTTTCTGCTTCTTCATCCACTTATACTTATGTGTCCCCTTAAGCCCCCTAGATTTGCGTAGCCCCCTCATCTTCTTACCGGCACTTGTAAGCCCTCTAAATGGTCTACCTCTATGTTTACCTGAGCATACCCAGTTTAGCTCTGGATCGCTCTTAATTGATGGGTTGTTTGGGTCCACGAGTATAACTTCATACCATTTATACCTACCATCTTCACCTACGTAATAACTATTGAGTAAAACCATGTTGGTATACTTTGCTTGAGCTCTCTCCTCAGCTATGAGCCTGAGACTCTTAGCTGGGGCAAACCCGTATACGCCCATCCTCTTAGGCCTTCTACCCTTATTAGGTCTCTGCTTCCTCCTACCACCCTTCCTAACTCTAACTCTAACAACTATGACTCCCTGCTTAGCCTTATATCCTAGCTCTCTAGCTCTCTCAATCCTAGTTGGATTCTCAACTCTAACTATTGTAGGCTGCCTCCTCCACTCTATAAGTCTAGCTCTCATTAGTAGCCCGTGTTCTCCCTCATAGGGCCTCTTCCATAGTAGCCTCATATAGTGGTATGCTGATTTAGCCAATTTACGCTACCTCACAATCTATCCTAGCTTCTATCCTAAGATTAAGCCTAATAAGAGTAAATATCTCTACTTTACGCATCCAGGTATATTTAGCCTAATATTTCTACCTCTAGAAGCCATTATACTAGAGTATAGCTCATACTCTCTCCTTAAATCCCTAATACTATCATATGGGTGCTCAATATACTCGTGCCATGGCGGGGTATAATCTATACTCCATGTTCTAAGGTTAAGGCTAATATCTACTCCTATTGTCTCAGCTGATTTCATGAATGATTTAAAGCCCCCGCCTCTACGAGCCCACTCAACTATAACCCTACCAGTCTCTATACCCCCTCTAGCTATTGCTACTTCTAGAATAGCCCAGTCTATGTTAAATGTTGAAACTTCAATATTATTCTTCCTTAACTCTTTACTAATATATTCTAGCTTACTCTCAACTTCACTAGCCCCCTCTAAGCCTAGCCACTGTAGGGGTGTTGATGGTTTAGGCATTAGTGGGTTTAGCGTAGCTTTAACAACCCCACCTCTACTTCTAACAGTTTTAGCTATATCTATAGATAAGTCTATAGTATCCCTAACATCATCCCATGTCTCTCCGGGGAACCCTGTCATAAGATATAATTTTATATTCCTAATGCCTGCTTCTAAAGCATAGTGTACAGCTTCCAGGGTTCTAATCTTACCTATAGGCTTTAGTATAGCCTTAGCTACTACACAACTCCCAGTCTCAGGTGCTATTGTTATAGTCCTCTGCTTACCCATAGCTATTAGCTCTGCCCTCTTAGAATTTAATGTTTCAACTCTAAGACTAGGGACTGAGACTTCGAGGCCCTTAGAGACACTATACTCTAGTATCTTATCTGCTGCAGGGTTATCAAAGAATATTAAGCTATAGAAGCTGACCTTAGATACTCTATTAACAGCTACCCCCTCATCTAAGAGCTCTTTAAGCTTAGGGAAACTCTTATCCCTCCTAGGCTTGAATATAAAGCCCTCCATACAAAACCTACATCCCCTAGCACACCCCCTAGTAGTTTCTAGTAGGAATGCTCTACCCCATACAGGCTCTATATTCTCAGGCATCTCTTGACGTATAGGGTACCATACATTATCGAGGTCTTCAACATAAACTCTCCTAACTAGTCCTTCAGTATAGCCTGGGACTAGGAAGCCTTCAATCTCTGAGAGGGCTCTAAGCCTTGAGGCTCTAGTAGGCTTAGATAATGCATAGTCTAGACTCTCAGCTATAGGCTCAAATTCCCCTATTAGAATAGCGTCTACAATATCGAATACTGGTAGTGGGTTAGCTGTTACAGCAGGCCCACCAGCTATAATTATAGGGTC
>JAUQQR010000057.1 GCA_030549835.1 Thermoproteota archaeon | reverse complement strand
GATAGCTTAGCGTATATAGTGTTGGCTATGTCTCTAGCTACTACATTGTAAACTTTACCTACATGGCTTACTGGGTTTTTGCCTGCAGTAGCTTCTAGGCTCATTGGCCTAAATGGTGTTATGAGACCATTAACCCTATTACCTCTACCTGTTGCTCCATCATCTCCATGTTCTGCACTGGTCCCAGTTACTGTTAGATAAGCTATATTCTTCTCCCTAATATCACCAGTATTAATATATACTTCAACATCATAGTTTGAAGCTATCCTACTAGCTAGGTTTAAAACTTCTTCCTTAACTTGCTCTTTAATAGCCCAGTATTCCCCAATATCTTGTATTAAACTACTAATCATAGCTGCAGCTATAGTTAAAGAGATGTGTTTACCATTACGTAAGCCCATAACTTTAACATCTTCACCAACCATTGGATACTTAGCCTTAAAACTCCTACTATTCAGGAATCTCTCAGTCTCATATACAAGTCTCTCAAGCAGAGATAGGGGGGCGAAGCTTAAGCCTACACTAGTATCATTAGCTAATGGTATATCAGTCTCAGCTTCAACAATAGACTTTAAGTCTACACTACCCCTACCAACCTTATAATCTACTATAACATGGATGTTAGGATTAAGGAATCTAAAATTATCCATCAACCATTTCTTAGCTGAGTCCATGATTATAGAACCGAAAGGTATAGGCTTAACTCCTGTAGGCGTATGGACCTCTGTTGTAAGCCTACCAGATACTATAATGTATATAGGCTGTAATACTATACCTCCGCCAAACCATGGATTACTCTGACCCCCAACTAAGAGAACCTTATCAACATTATGATGAAGTATTCTACCAAAATTCTCTAGGTAGTAGGTGCTGAGACCTCTACTAACAGCCTCAGCTACAGCGTCACATATATAGTCTGGGTGCCCTAAACCCTTCCTCTCAACAATTTCAACATCAAACTCCTCAACATCTGGGAATTTAGATTCCTCAACAACTATATTCCTCAACTAACTCCACCTACTATTACAAATCTATGATAATAAAGGCTCTTAAATAATTTTATATTCTCAGAACTAATTCTAGTACTGGTTACTAGCATTGAGAGAGTATTATTTTGAGGATTTACAAGTAGGCTATAGGTATAGCAGCCCCTACGGGAGGACTATAACAGAAGCTGATAACATATGGTTCACACTCTTAACAAATAACGTTAACCCTATACACTTTGATAAGAAGTATGTAGAGGAGAATTATAGCGGCCCCCCATTCCATGGTAGGCTAGCGGTTAACGGGTTATTAACATTATCTATAGCAGTTGGTCTTACAACAGAACTCTCTGCTAAGGGATTCATGCTAGGTATCAGTAATGTTAAGTTTATTAAACCCGTATTCCATGGTGATACCATAAGAGTAGAGTGTGAAGTTATAGAAGCTAGAGAGTCTAAGAGTTTAGAGTGCTATGGTATAGTTAAGCTTAGAGGCTACGCATACAACCAGTATAGTGATATTGTCTTAGAGTTTGAGAGGACAATAGCTGTACCTAAGAGAGAGTGTAAGAAGCGTGATACGTAGCTTACTCTACGTTCCAGCTAACTCAGAGAAGAAGATTAGGAAGGCTCCACAGATTAAAGCAGACGCTATAGTATTCGACTTAGAAGATGCTGTACCAGAAGCTGAGAAAGATAATGCTAGAAGACTACTCGAGAGTATACTATCTGAGAGCTCATATAGAGAGCAGTTGAGGAGCACGAAGAGAGTATGTCTTAGAGTTAATAGCATGTATACCCGAAACTTCTACTGGGATATCCTAATAGTCTATAATCTTGATCCTATAGATTGTATTATTATACCGAAGGCTGAGACCGACTTATCATTCATATATAAAGCTACCGGTAGAACACTTATGGCTATCATAGAGACAGCTAGAGGATTTACGAGGATTGAATCAATAGCCTCATCTGAAGGCTTAGACTCTCTAATACTTGGAGTTGCAGACTTAGCTCTAAGCGTTGGGGGATCACTAGAGTCTTATGAGAGAAATACTTATATTAGAACGAAGCTTGTACTAGCCGCTAAAGCATACGGTCTCCAAGCCATAGATAAAGTATACTTTAACATAGATGATATTGAGGGATTTAAACGTGAAGCCCTAGAGGCTAAAGCCCTAGGATATAATGGTAAACAAGTCATACACCCTAACCAGGTTAGCATAGCTAATGAGGTGTTTAAGCCTACAAGAGAAGAAATAGAGTGGGCTAAAAAAGTTGTAGACGCATATGAGAAAGCTATTAGAGAAGGTCTAGGAGCCATAAGGCTAGAGGGTAGACTCGTAGACCATGTCCATTACAGGTTAGCTAAGAGAATCCTTGAATCAGCTAGCTAAGAGTATTAAGAGGGGTAGACTACATATATGAGGATTACGTGGATGGATAGCATTCATGTGTTTTAAGAAACATCTACGATACTCTTATTAATTCTAGGAGCTTCTCCAAGTACAATCTTTAAGCCCTCATAGCCGGTGACGGGTAAATCACATACTCTATTCTTACACACATAAATTGTAGGTTTACCGCCTAACGCTATCATACTCTTAGTGTACTTTGCTAGATCTCGTAGCTTAGATGATTGACTTTTAAGTAGGAGTACTATACTATTAGGTCTATATCGTGAATTTATATCACTTATTATACTCTCTACTTCGCTATTAAGACTATCTACTGCTATGACGATCTCATAGCTAGGTCCTATTATGTAATCTAGGGTTGATAGCATGAATGTAAATGAAGACGGAGTACTCTTAATAAGCCCACCAATTGATCTAATAGATTTCTCAGCTATATGTTCATATCTAGGTTCACCAGTATATCTTGATGCTCTTACTAGTACATAGGATGCTACTGAGTAGCTTGATGGTATCATGCTGTCATGTGGGTCGATGACGTCTGATGTTAAGCCACTCTTAGACTTAAATCTAAATATGCTACTAGATTCAACCCAGAAATTCTCTATTATAGAATCTACTATGTTTAGTGAGAGCTCTAGCCATTTCTCATTAAAACTAGACTCGTAGAGCTCCATTAAACCCCATGCTAGATAGCTGTAATCACTTAGATAACCATCTATATAAGCTTCCCCGTCTATAAAGCTGTGATATAATCTGTTATCTATCATCATATTAGACTCTATGAATCTCGCTAGACTCTCAGCCATATCTAACGCCTTCTCTACTCTAAATGCCTGGTATGCTTTAGCTAAGCCAGCCATCATTAAGCCATTCCAGTCAGTTAGAATCTTATAGTCTACCTCTGGTTTAGGCTTAGAGCTCCTAGCCTTTAATAGTCTTATTGATAACTTATCAATGTAATCTAATAGCTCTCCTAAGCTTAAACCATGAATACTGGCTACTTCTCTTAGAGGTAACCCTATATAGAGTATATTCCTACCATTAAACCTACCTGTATGCTCCTCCTTATAGTTCCCTCTGTCTGATAAGTTGAATAGCCTAGCTATAATCCTATAGTCATCATCTCCAACAATAGACTTTAACTCACTAGTAGTCCACGTATAGTATAGACCCTCCATGCCCTCGCTTTCAGCACTAATAGCAGAGTAGAATCCTCCACTCTTATCTCTCATCTCGCGATTTACGAAATCTATAAGCTTTAGGGATACCCACCTATATGTTTCATCACTACACACCTTATATGCATCTGATAAAACATATAGTAGGAGAGCTTGATCGTAGAGCATCTTCTCGAAATGTGGTAAGAGCCACCTAGAATCTACAGAGTACCTATGAAATCCTCCCCCTATAATATCATGTATGCCACCAGTAATCATGTAATCTAGAGTTCTAAAAACCATCTTAGCTGCTTCCAAATCCCTACTCCTAGCCCAATACCTTAAGAGGAACATTAAGATGTGGGGTAGCGGGAACTTTGGAGCCCTCCCGAAACCCCCATAGGCCGGGTCATAGGAATTATATAGTTCTAAGTAGGCTAAATTAATCACATCAATAGATAGTATATCTTCAGGTCTAGGAGACCATATCATCTTTAAGAAGCCTATAGCTTCTCTAGCTACGCTCTCAGCATTACTCCTCTCAGAGCTATACCAAACATTAGCTAGCTGTGCTAGAATCCATATTAAATCATCTCTCCTAACATAAGTCATAACATAGAATGGCTCGCCGCTAGGCGTAGCTATAATATTCAGAGGCCAACCGCACCTACCTATAGTAGCCATACAGTAAGTCATATAGAAGGAGTCAACATCAGGATACTCCTCTCTATCAACCTTAACTGGGATAAAATACTCATTAATAACTCTAGCAACCTCTAAGTCACTAAAAGACTCCCTAGCCATAACATGACACCAGTGGCACGTAGAATACCCTATAGATATAAATAAGGGCTTCCCCGAAGCTCTAGCCTCTTCTAAAACCTCTACACCCCAAGGTCTCCAATCAACAGGATTACAGGCATGTTGCAACAAGTATGGACTCTTAGAATTAATAAGCCTATTAGGCTTAACGCAACTAGTATCAACCATTGATTACACCATTAAACACTTAAACTCAGTAAAGCAATAGATTAATAAGCCTTATAAAGCAAACTTTATATTAAAAGCAAATCATAACCTAAACCAGGTTATAATATCAAACTCGATTACATTACCAGAGCTCAGTGGCGACTATAAAAACATAACAGCTACAAGGGACATTGTTTCATATATTAAATTTATTAAGGTGCTACTATGTATTCATAGTCCAAGTTTATATAATTTAGTGGATAGCTCCTTAATCTAAATAATTTAGCATTATTTAAGGCTTAAAGTCCCCTACTCTCCCTTCCTGGTGTATATCGTTGAGTCTAGATGTTAGATCTAAGATTAGCATATTAATGGATTATGTATACTTAGATAATGCTAGTTCTGGCCCACTACCTAGTCCTGTTGTTAACAGTGTATCACGGTTTATTAGGTTATGGGAGTCTAAGGGTGAGCCTTGGGATGAGGGTTTAGATAGTATCCTTAATGTTAGGGTCTTATTCTCTAGGCTTGTTAATGTTAGTTCTGATGAGGTTGTGTGTTTCCCAGGTGTTACCTATGGTTTAGGTTATATAATATCATCTCTAGAGGTAAAGCGTGACTCTAACATCGTTGTTAGTAGTCTCAACTTCCCAACTAGTATAATCATTGCTAGATCTATGGCTAGTAGAGGGCTTGTTAGGGAGGTTAGAGTTGCTACATCTACTAATGGCGATATTGATTTGAGTGTATATGAGAAGCTTATTGATGATAATACTAGTATTGTCCTAGTAGATCATGTAGGCTGGCTCTCCGGGCACGTTACTGATTTGAGAGAGATTGCTAGAATAGCTCATAGCCACGGTGCTATAATAGTGAGTGACGCATTCCACTCTATAGGCGTCCTCCCAGTTGATGCTAAGAGTCTAGATGTAGATATACTAATAACGGGATCTTATAAGTGGCTTATGAGCATACATGGAGCAGCAGTAGC
>JAUQQR010000017.1 GCA_030549835.1 Thermoproteota archaeon | reverse complement strand
GATATAAACTTGTATAAACAGTTATAAAACAGAGAACAGCTACATTAGAGGCACCTTAAAAGCCTTTTACTGTGACTGCTTTTCTCTTTAACACCTTTCAAAAAGTATATAGTGAGCCTGAGAGACTGTTTTCTCTGTAAAATTTAGGTGTTTCGGCTACTATATGTATTTAGAATCGAGATAGGTATCGAGAGGGTGTCTGAGAAGCTTTATAAGACTAGAGAGTTTACTAAGACTCTAAAGATTATACTCATACCAGTATCTAGGATTTAGCTTCCGCTATAAACTAGGACTGGGATAGCTAGGAGCGGGATTAAAGCGGCAACTATTAAAACATGGTGGGGACCCATAGCTGCCAGAAGGCCCCCTGCTGGCGCTCCAACTGCTATACCAACTATGTTGAGAACCTGCTGGAGCCCTACAGTAGTGCCTCTAGCTTTAGCTGAGACGTTAGTAACTAGGATAGTACTAGATAGTAGGAAGCCTGCTAAGCCTATTCCGAATAGTATGAGGCCTAGCAATATTGTTTGTGGGCTTAGAACAGCTGCTGGAAGTATAAATCCTAGGGTTGAAGCTGCTATTGAGTATAAAATTACAAGTTTAACTCCTCTCTTGTCTGATACTAGCCCGCTCAACACGAGGAAAACAGCAGCTACTAGGGAAGATAGTGAGACGCCAGTGCCTGTTAAAAGTCTAGCCTCCCTCTCTCCCGGCACTACGACTCCAGATATGCTGGTAGCTAGTCCTCCAACTATTATCCCGAGGGTTACGTATAAGACTATGATTAGCCATAAGCCTGAGATTACTGAGGGGCTCGCTTCTCTAATTCCCTCAACTACCCCTTTGAGTCCCCTCCAGCTCCTCTCTTCAGGCCTCTCGGGGAGCGTTAAAGCTAGAATGCCGGCTAATAGTATAATTAGAGATAAGGCTATGAACGGAATCCTATAACCTAGCATGTATGTTAAAAACCCTGCGCTAGCAGTCCCCAGAGCGTTGGCTAGAGCCACTGGAGCTAAAAGCCTTCCCACACTATAGCCTACTCTTTCACCGCTGATCTCCCTAGTTCTAGCTATGAAAGCCGGGTATACGAGGCTCCCTCCTATAGCGTGGAGCCCCCTAACGATCAGTAGCTGGAAGCTACTAGCTACCATGGAGTAAAGGAGCACAGACAGAGAGTCCCACAAGAGACCTACTACGAGCATTTTCTTCCTACCCAGCCTATCAACTAGAATTCCAGCTGCTATACTAGCAGGTATAGCTACCATACTATAGAAGCCGGCTATGAACCCGGCTTCAGCCTTACTAGCTCCTAGGCTTTCAGCGTAAAGCGCTATTATAGGTATCATGAACGAAGTGTCAAGGATCCCAACAAACCCGATAAAAGCCATTATCAATAACTCCAGCCTGCCAGACTTAGCCACGCCTCCCCACCATGGAGGCTACAGATAACACTATTATTGTTAAAGTGTGGAGCGCGATGGGCGTATGCTGTAGAGCTAGTGGGTGAAGTGACCCAGTAGATGTTATGATAGCATCCGAGATTCTGCCAGCATTAAAAGAAGATATTAAGAGGGAAGGCCATAAAATTCTTTTCAAAGAAGCATAGAAGGCTACAGTATAAGCTAAGGCCCAGAAGAAGTTCTCAAAATAGACGAACGCAGGCAGTAAATTCAAATACATAGCTATAAAGTTAAACCCCAAATAAGCAACTATAGCGAGACCTAGTGAAGCTCTAAGTAGTTTCAATAAATCCACTAGATCAACACCTTAGAGAAGAATCTCAAAGTCAAAGCCTCTAAACTATTCGTTTAAACCAGTATATACTAATATATATAAATTAAACTCCCATTGTATTAATCAATCTAGCCACCCATGAATCCACGCGGACACCTAAATCCACGTGGGCGAGGTGGAAGCCCCTAGATGGAACATCTAGGAGCAAACGGTGGTTATATGAGTTTTTTCTCTTTCTTTAGCTCATACCTATACTTTATGTATTTATCTTGTGGAGAGAATTTTGGGGGGTGTGGTATTACTAGTTCTCCTCCGCAGTATGGACATTTATCTTCTCTTAGAGTGTACCTACCGCATCTTATGCATTTCCTCATATACCATTTCAATTTTAAGCCCTCTATTGTTTGAGTCTTTCGAAGCTAAATTCTACTCCTTGTTTTTTAGCTTCTAGTTCTATGTCTTTTAGTATTTTTGTGAGTGTGTTTTCGAGTATTTTATAGTCGTAGCCTTCTAGTTCTATCCTATATCTTGGGGATCCGATTGTGTACACTCTGACTTTAATATTCTCCTCGGACTTTATAGTCTCCATTATCCTCCCTAGGACAGCTTTAATTCTATATACGCCATCTCTAGCTTTTGATTTTAAGGTTAGTATTCCTGATATCTTAGCTGTCTTAGGCTTAATATGTGTCTTTATAGTCTCCATTAGTTGTTCTTGCCACTCTGCAGGTATCTTTGCGTTCTCTAGTGCCTTCACACCCTCTATAGCAGCCATCTCTAATCCTAATAGAGGGTCGCCATATGTATCTTCAAGCTTCCATATAGCTTCCTCGTAAGCCTCATCAATACTCTTACCTAGCTTCTCAGCTAATCCTAGTATAAGTGTAGCTGCCTTAGCATACCTCTTAAAGGCCACCATCTTCTTCCTCTTCTCACTCTCCATAACCCTCTTAAGGCTAACATCAACACTACCCTTACCTCTATAGACTCTAATAACCTTAACTACAAGTCTAAGGTTAGGCCTAAGAACCTCTCTAATATTCTTTATAGCCCTAGTAGCTACTTCACTCCAAGGAAGATAAGCTGTAACACCAGGAAACTCTAATAACTCAAGGTAGGCGCCATGATCATAAACCTCTCTAACATCACCAACAACAAGCTCTCCTTCACTAGGCAAAGTCCTCCTAGACTTTAGGCGCAAATAATACACCTAACAGAATCATAGTTAAACCTAGACTTTTAAGTAAAAATATCATGAGATGATTTAGCTTACAATACGATCTACACTTCTAATTAAGTTAATGGAGGGTTAGCTACATCCTTTCTACCCTAGAGGGTGAAGCTTTCTAAATGTGTAGTAGTGTATTTTACTATCTTCTACCAGTAGTATTCTTGTTTTGCCTTCTGCATTCTATCTAGGTAGCTACCCTCCTTGTTTACCCTAGGCCTCCCGCTATCAGGATCTCTCCTCATTGTTATTGCTAGTGTTGATAGTAGCTTATTCATTCCACTCTTTACACTCTCTGGGGGGTATGCTATTCCCTCTATGCTAGGCTCTCCAGTAAATACCATTAGCTTATCTGATATTAGGTCTGCTATCATTATGTCATGTTCTACTATGAATGCTGCTACACTCCTAGTCTCTACTAGTCTCCTAACTATTCTTGCTACTCCTAATCTCTCTTCTACATCTAGATATGCTGATGGCTCATCTAGTAGGTATATGTCAGCATCTTTTGCTAGTGCAACCGCTAGTACTAGTTTTTGGAGCTCCCCCCCACTTAGGCTTCTAGCATCTCTATCAAGTATCTTATCTAGTTTAAGCTTCTTAGTTAACTCTACGTACAGCCATGATCCTGGTGTTACTGCTTCAGGGTTTACTGCTCTTAGTATATCTAATACTGTTACATTCTCAGGGAGCATTTCAGGGTTAACGTATTGTGGCTTATAGCCTACCCTAATATCTCTCTCAATGAATGATATTATTGTACCCTCTATAGGCTTAATATCCCCGATTATAGTCTTAACGAATGTAGTCTTACCTATACCGTTAGGTCCTGCTATACCTATAACCTGACTCCTCCATACTTCTCCAGGTTCTACTATTAGCTTAAAGTCTCCTAGAGATACTTTAAGCTTAGTCCATGAGATTAGCTTAGCTAATTTACCCTCATCTACCGTTACATGATCACTATGTACTCTAAACTTTATAGACTCCTTCCATAACCTAATATTCTCTGCTGGGAGGTAGCCGTCTAGGAAGAAGTTAATGCCAGACCTTGTACTGTAGGGTAGAGATACTATACCGTATACTCCAGGTTCTCCATATATTACATGTATATTATCACTAATATAGTCTAGAATAGCTAGGTCATGCTCTACTACTAATATAAACTTCCCTGGTTTAGCCTCACTTCGTATAAGCTTAGCTACTCTAACTCTCTCCCTCACATCTAGAAAGCTACTAGGCTCATCGAATATGTATACATTAGCATCTTTACATAATGTAGCAGCTACTAGAAGCTTCTGTAACTCCCCACCACTAAGATTCTCAACCCTCCTATCCCATAGCTTATCTAAGCCCAGATAAGATGCTATATCTCTAGCCAACCCCCTCTCATCAGCTTTTAAAAGGAGCTCACCAACAGTACCCTTAACCCTCCTAGGAACAATATCTACATGCTGAATCTTATGTACAACTCTAAGCTTACCCACACTTAGAAGCTTAAAGTATACTTGAAGCTCACTACCTCTAAATCTTCTAATAATCTCATCCCAATCACGTGTTCTACTAGAATCTCCAAGATTTGGTTTAATCTCACCAGCTAATATCCTAATAGCTGTAGTCTTTCCAGATCCATTCCTACCTATAATACCTACAACTAGCCCATCCTTAGGTATAGGTAGTCTATAAAGCTTGAATCTATTAACACCATACCTATGTACTGCTTCCTCTTCAAGCTCTGTAGGTAAATTAACTATGAATATTGCCTCAAAGGGGCATGCTTTAACACAAAGACCACAACCAATACAAGTATCCTCAAATATAGTGGGCTGCCCTCTAGAGACTTTATCAGCATCTATAGCTATAGCTTTACCACCTCGATTGACAGGACAAACACTTATACATTCATAGCTACACTTCTTAGGCTTACAACTACTATAATCAATTACAGCTAATCTAACCTTCAACATAGCCCCTTACTAAACTAGAACATTCTAACCTTTAATCTTTCTATAATTCCCTATAAACTCATAGATCCTGATAAGCTGAGTCATATATGTATCTGTATCATAGAAATATATCAAGGGTTGGAATTAAGATCATTAAGCTAGCTAACCTCTTAAATTAATCTCAATCTATAAGCACCGTAAAGCTTAAATATGGGTGTACTATGTGGATATAATGGTTCCCTTAGAGGGTATGTAGTCTTGAGTGTTTGGTGTAATAAGATTAGGTATATATGGCTTGATGGTAAGATTATTAATTGTGAAGATGCTAAGATTCATGTTTTAACACATGCTTTACACTATGGTACTGCTGTATTTGAGGGTATAAGAGGATATATGGGAGTAGATAATCTCTATGTTTTTAGACTCACAGATCACATGGCTAGGCTTTTAAATAGCGCTAAAATCATAGGGTTAGAGTTAGCGTATAGTATTGAAGACTTAGTTAACGCAACCCTAGAGGTTATTAGAGCTAATAACTATAAAGAGGATATATACATTAGACCTATAGTATTTGTTGGTGAGGGTAGTTTATCATTAAATATAGCTAACCTCCCAGTCAGGGTAGCTATAGCAGCATTCCCCTTCGGACACTATCTTAAACCTAGTGGAATTAAAGCTAAAATTGCTAGTTGGAGAAGAGTTCCTAGTGTATCAATGCCAATTATGGCTAAAGCGTCGGGAATATACCTAAACTCAGTTATATCTCTAAGTGAGGCTTTAAGGCTTGGATTTGATGAGGCAATACTATTAGATATTAGAGGTTATATTTCAGAAGGTTCAGGTGAAAATATTTTCATAGTTAGAAAAGGTGAAGTATCAACACCTCCAATAACGGCATCAATACTTGAAGGTATAACAAGAGATTCTGTAATCAGAATAGCTAGAGACTTAGACCTAAAGGTATATGAGAGAGATATAATAAGAGAAGAAATCTACACCGCAGATGAGGTATTCCTGACAGGAACAGCTGCAGAAATTACGCCTGTAGTATTTGTTGATAATCATGTAATAGGTAGTGGCGAGCCAGGCCCTATAACACTTAAACTGCAAAAGGCGTATGATAAGATAGTGCGAGGATTAGACGAGAAATATAAGCATTGGCTAACTGCAGTATACTAAACTATGATTATATAATGCCTATATTAGCTTTAGTATAATTCTTTAGTTCAATCATATAACTATTCATGTTATAACTATTACTTCATTTTCTGTAATGTAGAATGTATGCTCAAATTGTGATACTAACCCATTTCCAGCCTCAATTAATATTGGGTAGCCGTGGAGTACTCCTTTAGTTCTAAGTGTTCTAATTATTTCTTCAAGTTCTCTTTGATCTGAGATGTTTTTAAGCCAGCGCGGTGTGAATGGTAGGGTTTTATATCTTCCTATTATATATTCTAGGATCTCGTTTTCTTTACTTGTAAGCCCTATTTTAGGCTTTCTGCCTGTATATGAGTATATGTTTACTTGTAAAACCTCCTTTACTTGCCCCCTACCATTTGTAGCAAAGGGTTCTATAGCTATAATTGTGTTAGGTGGTATTCTAGTATAATATAGTGTCCTATCTGCATAGTTTGGTATGCTTAGTCCTGCATGAACTACATATAGGCCTATATTATGGCCTGAAAGGTTTCTTATAGGCTTATACCCTAGAGCTTTAATCTCCGACTCTATAGTTCTCCCTATTTCATAAAGACTTATATATGGCTTCATTATGGAGGTTACAGTTTCGAGAGCTCTCTGAGATGCTTCAATAAGTTTACCGTACTCTCCAGATAGGTCTATGGTTATAGCCGTATCAGCTATATGTCCATCTATGTGGACGCCGATATCAATCTTCACTATATCTCTCTCAGAGACTATAACATCATCTGATAAGCCGGGAGTGTAGTGTGCAGCTACACTATTCACAGAGAAGTTACATGGAAAAGCAGGATAGCCCCCAAGCTCTATAATATAGGATTCTAGACGCTCACATACCTCAGAGGCTCTAACACCAGGCTTAACAAGCTTAATAGAGTAATCTCTAACAGTTGAAGCAATTCTCCCAGATAGCTTCAACTTATTAATATCAAAACTCAAACCCTACACCAGTGGAGAGTATAGGGTTCTAGGGTTTATTATCATAATAGTAGTATTGCTTAGAGCTCAAACCATACTAGATTTAAATACCTTGACTTCTAGAGCTAGTGATGGTGTAGTATAGTGGGTAGGATAACATACTATGGTCATGCGTCTTTCGAGTTAAATATTGATGGGTTTAAGATACTTATAGATCCCTGGATAACTAATCCACTATCTCCAGTTAAGCCTGAGGATATTAGGGATGTAGACTTGATAGTTGTAACTCATGGGCACTTTGATCATGTAGGAGATACAGTCTTAATAGCTAGGAATAATCCTAAATCTAAGATTGTAGGTATATTTGAGTTAGCAAGTGAGTTAGGAAAGAGGATTGGAGAAGATAGAGTTATTGGAGGTAATATAGGTGGGCCCATGATAGTAGGTTTAGGTAACCTGAAGATTGCTTTAACACCAGCAACTCATAGTAGCCCATATGGTAGTCCGACTGGCGTTGTAATAATTGGGGATGAGGCTAGAGTATACCATGCAGGAGATACGGGAGTTACAATGGATATGAGGCTTATAGGAGAGATATATAGGCCAGATATAGCCCTACTACCTATAGGAGGGCACTTCACAATGGATCATGTAGAGGCTGCTAAAGCAGTAGAGCTAATTAGACCTAAAGTCGTTATACCTATGCACTATGGAACATTCCCAGTACTATATGGTGATCCCCTAGAGTTTAAGAGAATTGTTGAAGATAAGTGTTTACCATCAAAGATTGTGATATTAAAGCCTGGTGAATCCTACGAGTTTGACTTTAAGACTAATATTTACTAAGTATTATTTTTGTTCTCTAGAATATATTGTGCTTATTAGTTTAAAGATTGCTTATAAGCGTAAATTAACATCTTATCTCTTGGCTTGGGGAGACTAAATGGTTAATGGCCAAGATTTAGTCTCATGGATTCAGGCTCTGAGTCAGTTGCTCTTTATAATATTCATTATAGCACTATTTCTAGGTTTAAATCAGAGAATACAAGTCTATATATGGACTAGGGATATTAGGAGTAAGCTTGTAATATTAGAGAGTTTAGCTGAGGATGCTAGGAGAAAGACTCTAGATTTCCTAGTTAAGAATAATGCTAGAAACCCTGAGAGCTTACTAAATAAGATAGTCGACTTCTTCATCATAGAGCCTGTATCAATAGAGCCTATTGATATAATTAAGAGGCTAGACCTACTAATTAATATTAGGATTAGGAGGTTTAGGGAGGAGTTCACTAAAGCATTACCTGAGAGTAGTGAGGTTATAAGAGGAAAAGCTGAGGTTTCAGCTGAGATAACATCTGCTCTAGTATTCATCTATAAGGCTGTAAAACACTATCTGTTATTAGGAGAGAAGACTAAGAATTGGGTTCTTATAATGCAGCTCCAACTTATAATGCCACAGATACTTAGAATAGCTAATGCTTATAGGAAAGCTCTTACAGACTTCCTAGCAGGGTACCCTATAGGGGACGCTGCAGGCCCACTAGTAGCATATAGACTCTCTAACCATTCTACAAATTGGAGAGAAGTTGAGCTAGACACAGTTGCTACAGAAGTTGATATAGATGGTAGAAGGCTCGTAATAGTTAAGGCTAAGGGTCCAGCGCCTACAGTTGGAAAACCTGGTACAGCTGTAGAGAAGATAATTAGAGAGCTTGTAGAGAAGAATATGAAGCCGAGCTTACTACTAACAATAGATGCAGCATTAAAACTTGAAGGTGAAGAGAGTGGGACAATAGCTGAAGGTGTGGGAGCAGCAATAGGCGATATTGGACCTGAGAAGATAAGATTTGAGAGAATAGCTACAGAATATAATATTCCATTGAGAGCTCTAATAATTAAAATGTCTATGGAGGAGGCTTTATATGCTATGAATAAGAAGATATATGAGGGTGTAGAGAAGGCAGTTCAGAGAGCTAAAGAGATAATATTATCTGAGACTAAGAGTGGAGATGTAGTAATTGTAGCCGGTATAGGTAATACTAGTGGCGTTATATAGGGGGATATGTAATGGTTACTGATAATCTAAGATTTGAATGGCTCCAGTCACTCCTGTTACTCATTATACTGGGAGCTCTCCTACTATTACTATTAAGACAAACAATGGAGTTATCTAGAATGCGCAGCTATACAGGTAAGATTACAAAAGTATTTACTATAGAGGCTTGCGGTGATAAGATTGAGAAGAGAGAGTTTAGAGAAGGAGACTATGTAGGATTAGTAACAGGAGAATGTGGTGAAGGATTACAGAAGAGAATTATAGGAATATACTCTGAGGAGGTTCAGGAAAGCAAGTCTGGGTAGTCAAAATAGTCTTATACTAAAGCTTATTGGTCTAGATTATTAATATTAATCTCTGAAGGTGCATTTAGATATGGCTAGGTTTATTGTTACAGCTGCATGGCCATATGTAAACTATATTCCACACTTAGGAACAGTTATTCATCTCATAAGTGCTGATGTTTATACTAGGTATCTAAAGCTTAGAGGTCACGAAGTAGTATATGTCACAGGTAGTGATGAGCACGGTACCCCCATAGAGTTAGAGGCTAGGAGGAAGGGTGTAGAGCCTAGAGTCTTAACAGATGCTGTTCATAAACGCGACTTAGAGCTTTTTAGTGAGTTTGGAATAGAGTTTAGTAATTACTCTAGGACTGAGAGCCCGACCCATAAGGAGTTTGTAAAAGCATTCATGTCCGAGCTCTATGATAAAGGCTATATATTCGAGCAAGACGAGGTTCTACCATACTGTGAGTTTGATAAGATATTCTTACCTGATAGGTTCGTTGAAGGTAAGTGCCCTTACTGTGGCTATGAGAGAGCTAGAGGAGATCAGTGTGATGAGTGTGGTAGACTCCTACATCCTACTGAGCTCATAAATCCTAGGTGTACTCTATGTGGGACTAAGCCAGTATATAAAGTAACTAGACATTGGTTTATTGATTTAGGGAGAGTTAAGGATAAGCTATTAGCATGGCTTAAAAGTAATGGAGAATTACAGGATAATGTGAGAGAATATAGTCTAAACTGGGTTACACAAGGCCTTAAGCCTCGGAGTATTACTAGAGATACCCCCTGGGGTATTGAGGCTCCATTCCCTGGAGCTCAAGAAAAAACTATATATGTATGGTTTGATGCACTACTAGGATATATTAGTGCGACTATAGAATACTTTGAGATGATAGGTGCGAGAGATGAGTGGGTCAAGTGGTGGATGGGTGGAGACTCTAAAACATTATACTTTATTGGTAAAGATAATATACCATTCCACTCTATAATTCTTCCTGCATTACTACTAGCAAGCGAGAAGCCTTACAATCTACCGTGGAGGATTAGTGCTACAGAGTATCTACTCTATGAAGGTAAACATTTCAGTAAGAGTAGGAGGATAGGTATATGGATTGATGAAGCACTAGAGATAGTTCCAGGAGAGTATTGGAGATGGGTTATAGTTAGGCTAAGACCAGAGATTAGAGATCAAAACTTTACATGGAGTGAGTTCTATAGAATAATAAACACAGAATTAAACGATGATATAGGTAACTACGTAAATAGGACATTAACACTAGTATTGAGAATAGGAGGAATGCTAACTAAACCACTAGAGCTAAGTAAACGAGACGAAGATACTTTAAGAGAGGCTAAGTCACTAGCATTTAAAGCCATAGATGCATATGATAATATAAGACTTAAACAAGCCTCAGAGTACATACTAGAAATAGCAAGATTAGGAAATAAGTATTTAAATGAGAGAGAACCATGGAGTCTAATCAAGGCAAACCTAGAAGAAGCTAGCAAAGCACTATGGACAGCAACACTAATAGTTAAAATCCTAGCACACTTAATAGCACCAATAATGCCAAAAGCAGCGCAAAAACTCTGGTCTATGCTGGGCTTAGAAGGCGATGTTAATAAAATAGTATGGGACGAAGAGCTCTACAAAGAAACAAACCAGTTTAACATAAGAAGAGTAGAACCTCTATTCACAAAGCTACCACCAGACTTCCTAGATAAAGTAGAATCCATAATCGAAGAAGCAAGAAGAAAAGCAGCACTAAAAAGACCACATATAATAAGAGAGTAGGTATTGCGTAGCTAAACATTAAACCCTAGTGACCCGTATAAGACTTCTTATGACTAAGCTCCTCTACTTAAATAGATAAACTTTAATTTACACATTTGAAAGCATAATGTAGCTGTTTGAATTTTATAGCTGTTTATATTAGTTCGTATCATTAAAGCTTATAATCCATATCTACATGTTCTTAATGCTGAGAGCTACCTGGTGAGAGAGTAGAGAGCTTATAAATAAAAGCTCTCCCCTAGGATGGCTCTCTATGAATACTCAAGATGTGGGATGCCTAGGGGTCACTTGAGCGCCCCCAGAGGGTGATGCAGTCCAAAGACCAATGTAAGGGAACAATAAATGAGGCGATGATTATAAGAGCTGAAAACCTCACCTTCAAGGAGAGGAGGAGATTAGAAAATTAGTTAGATTAGAATAATGTGGATTCTGAGATCTATAGAATATAGGACTAATCGTGAAATTTATTCTTATTATTAAATTCTATGTGAGGATAGTAAGTTATTAAGTTTGGATATAGTATATGGATATGGTTGATTATATTATGAGCTTATTAAAGTTACCTCCTAAGATTAAAGTTCTCGAGGCTTCAGGATCTTTAGCAGATGGTAGGGTTAAGATAATTTCTAAGAGTGATTATGAGGTTAGAGCTATTGTAGAATCAAGTCTTGGTGATAGAACTTATAAAGTCATTATAAGATTTGGGCAAGGTAGAGTATTACAAGTATACTCTGATGATAATGGGACTAGGTTTAGAGGCTACATAGGTTACCCTATACTATCTGTCTTAATGCTTATAGGCTTACTACCTAGGAATAGCTATGTTGAGGAATCAATGAAAGGTATACCGTGGAGAATATTGAATGAAAAGTTTAAGTCTTACGAGAGGGTCTTAGAAGAGGTTATAAAGATAGCCTCTTCTCAGAAGAGTATGAATGCAGGGTTAATACTAGAGGATTATATGAAACAGGTTATTGATGAAGTTAGCAAATATAGAGTCTACTATATTAACATATAGCTATGCTATGATCTAAGCCTCACTACTATAGGCTTACCTAGTACTATCCAGTACTCGATATTAACTCCAGTTTTAAGAGCATTGGCTAATTCTGGATCATCTACAGGCTTAGCTATTTCAATTGTTTCATAAGACTCCATATCTAAAACCTGGACTGAGCCTCCAAGATCAGCTATTACTTGACCAACTCTCTTCTCTATAACTGGAACTTGAACTCTAGTATCTACTGGGGCTACTAGGGTCTTCTTCTGTCCCGTAAGTAGGCTTATAGCTATAATATGAGCTTTAGCACTCCCATGCTTACCTGTCTTAGCTGTAGAATACTCTACTATTCTACAAGGCTCACCATCTATAATAATATAGCTACCCTTCCTCAAATCTCCTAGTGTAGCATATGAGTAGCTCAAAATCCCCACCCAAGATTATGTTTATCAGTTAGTAATTAAAAGAGTTTCGCTAACTCATTAAGATTAAATATTAACATAAGCTCCCTCTATAGCTTAGATTTATGCTATATAGATTATATAGATAAAGATATCTTAATAGATACTCTATTGATAGTCATGGAGGCGCTTTAAATAATTTCTAAAGGTTTACTCTTTCAATAACTAATATATCTAAGCAAATCAATGCACTACCTAATATTAGCTACCATATAAGCTTTCCCATACTATTTAAGGTTAAAAGCTAGTATTAGGAGGCGTAGTACTTATTAGATATTAGACACTTTAGACATCTTTGGCTCTCACTATTGAGGTGATATTTTTGAGTCTTAACACTAAGGGAGTTGGAGTTATAGTTGTTATATGTCGTAGTTGCGGCTTTAAGCTTTACTGGTATGCTATAGGAGATAGTAGTAATAGGAATAAGTTTAACGGTCCCCCTACGCCATCAAAGGCTATAAGTGGGTATGATGAAAGCCGTTGTCCTCTCTGTGGAAGAAGACTTAGTAGGAAACCTACTAGGCTAGTATTCATGTCACAGAGGGAATTTAATGAGAGGTATATAGTAGGAGAGTATAAGCTTATAGTTAGGGACAGACAACAGGAGTCTATTAACTTACTAGAATCTGTGTCTAGCAAGACTGAAAAGAATCTAGTAGGTGTATAATAATAACTTCATAATACTTGGTTTGTTTCTTTATTTTTCCGAGGAGGTAGGACTAATTATTGGCTTATCTTAAATTGTAGGATTCTCTGTTTCACCCTGTCTTATAGGGTTTTAGTAGGCATCTTTCTAAGAATAGTAGAGCTGGTAGTAGTATTTTTATTGCATCATCTATTGTAGTTATTACATGACCCATATCTGGTATTATGTGTGCTTCAAATGTCTTACCTTTCTCCAGCATTCTACTCATAAGATTTAATATTGGTTTTAATGGCGTTCTAGTATCATTTTGTGGGTGTATTATGCACACTGGTTTAGTAATATTATCAACTTTATTTATAGGAGATCTCTCTTTTAATAGCTCCATGTTCTTATTGAATAAAATCTCTATAAATGCCCTAAATACTGCATCACTTAAACTATACATCTCCTCCCAGTCTGCTACGCTAGCCCCTGCAACTCCACACTCGTAGAGCTCTGGCTTATTAGCTAGTGCCCATAGAGTCATGTATCCTCCATAACTATAACCCATTACATAGAGTCTATCAGCTAATCCTGACTCATGAACCCATTTTGAGGCTGCTACTATATCCTCTAAATCCCCCCCTCCAGGGTCTCCTATGTCAAGTATTCTGAAGGTCTCACCATAGCCTGTGGAACCTCTAAAGTTAGGTGCTATAACGTTAAAGCCTGAGGCTATAAGAGCAGCTATAACAGTATTCCATGAGTCTGATATCTCAAACCAGGGGCCTCCATGAATGTATATTACTGTAGGTCCAGGTCTACCTGCTAGCTTACTCTCAACATAGTATAGTGGTATTTGTACCCCGTCAGTTGAGCTAATATATGTAAAGCCTACTCTACTAAAAGATTCAGCAATATCACTTGGGAGTTTAGACTCTAGGATAACCCTATAATCTTCTTTCTCTATACTAGCCTCTATAACTATACTAGGCTTATTGAGACTAGAGTAGCTTAAATACACATTACCATTATAGTATACTGCACCTAACGCCATACCATCAGGTGTTTTAACAAGCTTACCGTCAAGGAATACCTTAGACCTACCCTCTCTCTTACCTATGACGAGCCAATTACCGTTATATAACTTAAATTTAATATGCTCTACAGGTCTATAAGTATAGTAGTCTCTGTACTTAAATGTTAAAGGTGATAATGTCATAGTCTTAGTATTTAATGCATAGAGCTCATTAACCTTACTATTGAAAGCATTAGTCTCAAAAATAATCCAGTCACCTGCTATTATAGGTGTCTTATTAATACTACCAGGCTTAGGAGTATATAGTTTAAACTCTCTAGTTAAAATATCAACAATAAATATTTCCATAGATAGGGGGTTTCCAGCTAAGCTACCATAACCAACTATAAGATTATCTCTAATATCATTAACGAAGCCAAAGCCTGGTAGTTTGACTATCTTCTCTAGATAGCCTTTTCTAGCAATATAGATGGCAATATCCTCTGATGTAACTCCAGTAAATGCTATTGTAGAGCCGTCATCAGCTAATCCAAAAATCCTTAGTGGGTCCATTGATACTATAGGTTCTTCAACACTACTAATAATATCAATAGAGTAGAGTATTTGAAGCTCTCTACCTCTAGATATGTCTTTGGTATAAACAACCCTCCTAGACCCTAGAGGAGGCTCTGCAACCCACATTACAGGCTCTCTCGTTAACCTACTTCTCTCACCACTAGTAGGATCTAGGATCCATAGGCTACTAAATCCTCCCTCATTCGAGTAGAGTAGAATTTTTCCACCATAAACTATACCTACTACATGGTATATTGGAATATTTACTATCTCCTCTAATATTTTGATAGTTCTACTTAGACTCAATAGAACCCACCTATACCTGCTATACTGTTAAGTTCTAAAATTTATTAATATAGTTTTAGCGTAGTAGCTAAGATCTCCTCAAACTATACCTGCTATATCTATAGATTGCTACTACAACTGATAATAATATTAATACTATTATTATAATATTGCCTACTAAATCGCAGTAGCCTATTAAGCTTTCACCTCTTTATGAATGGGAAGTCTACTATTCTAGCCTCATACCTAGAACCTCTAACTTCTAATTCTACTGTTTCACCTATTAGGGCGTATCTTGAGTCTATATATGCTTGAGCTATACCTCTCTCAAGTATTGGGCTATACGTTCCGCTTGTAACCCATCCAATATTGATATCTTCTAAGTATATATTATAGCCATGCCTGGGTATGATTCTAGCCGCTTCTTTCCTCATAACTAAGCCAACTCTAATCCACCTAACACCCTCTCTCCTACAAGCTCTTAGAGCCTCCTCACCTATAAACCCCTTCTTGCTCCAATCAATAGCCCCCATGCCATACCTTAAGCTTAGAGCACAAGGGAATTTTAATGGGTCTTCCCCATATTCGTGGCCTCCAAGGACGAAGCCCATCTCTATCCTTAGAGTATCTCTAGCAGCTATACCTACAGGTTTTACTCCAGTCTTTACAGCTTCCCTAAATATTATTTCTCCATGTTTAGGTTCTGCTATAATCTCAAATCCATCCTCTCCAGTCCACCCACTTCTACTAACAATAAACGTCTTAACCCCAGCTACATACTCTCCAACTCTAAACTCTAATGGTTTAAGATTCTCAGCCCAGCTAGCACCGAGCCTAGACATTACTTCTACAGTCTTAGGTCCTTGGATGGCAAGCATAACATACTTATCTCTTAAGTCTTCAACTTCAACCTTTAAACTCCTACTTAAAGCCATACTCCTTAGATACTCCATCATGTGATCTGCTACTGCAGCATTAGGGATTAAAAGCCACTCTTCGCCATTAATATTATATAGCATCTCATCATCCTTAACTCTAGCATAGGGATTGAGAGCTAATGTGGGGCCACTCATAAACCCAACTTTAGTTTTACTAACCCTCTTAGTATAAATAACCTCAAATAGCTCAGTAGCATCAGGACCGCTAACCTTAAGTCTACCCATATGGCTAATATCAAATATGCCTACATCGCTTCTAACAGTAAGGTGCTCTTCTATGGTACTAGTGTAGACCATAGGAACCTCCCATCCTGCAAACTCTCCAAAAGAAGCCCCATACTCTAAGTGTAAATCTCTAATCAATGATGTCCTCAAATTAAACACCATAATACTTAACGTAGAGTAGCTCCTAAAAACACAGATGTCTATAGTATACTGTAGGAGATTAAAAGATATGATTAATTGATAACACTATTCTCAGTTGATTTATGCTTATCCCTAGTAGCTATTAATCCTCCATATAGGGGTTTATATGAGTGCTATGACACCTGATAGTCCTACTCTAATAACTGGTATTCCAGAACTCGATTCCCTCATTGGTAGGAGTTTTACGAGGGGCTCTATGGTTGTAGTAGCTGGCCATCCAGGTAGTGGTAAGACAACACTAGCTTTAACTATATGTAGATCTAATGCTGTCAGGCAAATACCATGCCTCTACATAACATTTCAAGAAGATAAAGATAAACTCGTCAGATATGCTAAATTCTTAGGATTAAATCTTGATGAGCTTGAAGCCATGGGATTACTAGATTTTGTTAAACTACCTGTATCAACATCTATAGGAGACTTAATAGAAGAGATTGGCAACGTTGTAAGGAGGAAGAATTATGGGATTATAGTTATAGATTCCATAAATGCTATCTTAGCAGGGCTAGAGAGAAGTGGAGTTGAGAGATTATATCTCCAAAATTACTTCTATACTCTACCAACACTTACTAATAGCATACTAATCTTAATATCAGAGCTCCCTCTAGAATCGGATATACTACCAATAGCTGGGATAGAGTTTGTAGCAGACATAGTTGTAATATTAAAGCATAAAATTAGGAGAGGGCTAATAGAGAGGTACATGGAGATAAGGAAGGCTAGGGGGAATTCGCTGAACATAGCAGAGTTACCATTCATAATAGAAGAGTTTAAGGGACTGAAGCTATGGCCACCAATAATAGTTAGTGAGATTATGGAAAACAGAGAGGAAATTAGGATACCATGTAAATCTCTAGCTGACGCTTTAGGATCTCCAAGTATATGGAAGAGTGAAGTTATATACATAACATACCCGTCAAACTCTAGACCAATATATGCAGCAATGATACCCTTAGCCTTAAGCTTAGCTAGTAACTTAAAAATGCTAGTAGTATCCTATAAGTACCCAAAAGAGAGCATATACTATTTAATAAGTAAAGCTTTGGATATGATGGGTTTAACAGAAGATGAAGTAAAGAGACTAATAAGTATAATTGAAATTACTAGCTTAAACCCCTTCTCTACAAGCTTATCAAGTATAGCCCACTATGAGATCTCCCTAGCTGAAGGTAAAGACATTGTAGTATTTCATGGAGTTGATATCCCAATGGTTACTTTTAAACTAAGAAGGTATATACCAGCATTATATAATCAGATTAATTACTTAAAAAATATGGGGGTTCAGATTGTAAGAATGAGTAGTTATATTAATCGCGTCATGGATAGAGTTAATGCTTCCCTCTCAGATATAGTCTTTAGATTTAAACCTGTAATGATAGAGTCTGGTAGACTAGGTTATAGGATCTACACCTGGAGGAGAGGCTACCATCCTTATATAATGGATTTAAATATATTTGAATTGTGTATGAGAGAAGCTGGAAGTATAATAAAGTCTAGGTGTATACATAATGGGTAGGGATAGAGTAAAAGAGATTATTAGGAAGCATGCCTGGAGAAGCTATTCAGGCCTCTATGAGGTATTAGAGCTAGCATGCTATAAAGAAGCAGGAGTATCATGTATAGATTTACTTATTGACAATTCTGAGGCATTACTAGCAGTCTTAGATAAAGTGTACGGTGGTAGGAAGGGCCTCATGGTACGGTATATTCTAAAAAATATATTTATCAAGCCTATAGTATCACAAGTCTTAGCAGGAGAGTTAGAAGACGCTCTAACAACCCTACTATTAAATAGTCCTAGAGAGTTTAATGATAAGGTTAAGATTATATTAAAAGAGTTAGGAAGAGTTAGGAATAGCTATTCTTAATATCTCATTATATAGGGTTGACAGCTGTTTTGATGCGTTAGGTTTATAAGGGTTTTTGTAGGATTTTGGAGAAGTACTGCGCTACTAGGGAGGTAATGTTTATAAGCTTTGATTCTCTCATCCTATCCTAGGGATAAAAATTAGATGTGAGCTTTGTGCCGTTGGGCTCAAAAGGTGCCCATGACCCTCGCGTGGAGTGGCTAGTAGCCACTGCGAATCGCGGGGTAGAGGCACAACCCATCCTTGGAGTACCTACAAAACCTAGGATGGGAAACGGCTTACCTCATATAGTATACTCTCGGGGGAGGGTAGATGGTTTTAGTAAAGATAAGTTCTATAGAATTAGGTAGCGAGGGGCTATATATAGCAAAACTACGTATAACATATGGGGGTAGGAGTTATGAAATTAATATAGAGAAGCTATTAAGAAAACCATTTAGAGCAAAGGCAAGATTAGAAGGCAACTATATACTAGTAAATATTGAGGATAATGAGGGTAAGCCGCTATCATCTTGCTGTATACACGTAGAGCATCTAGAGAAGGGATGTATGGACTGTAAAAGTCTCCTAATACCTCCATTATAAGAGAGTTAGTTAAATCATACTTGACAGATTTATTTTAAGTTTACTCTTTTAGAGTATAGTTATACTACTTTATTGTTTAGCCATTTCAGATCTATAACCTAGTTATATTACGGTATATTAACCTGTTTTAATTATTTACTCGTATGGTGAAAGCTTTGAGAAGTAAGGTTATACCAGTTGCATTAACTATTGCTGGGAGTGATAGTGGTGGTGGTGCTGGTATTCAGGCTGATTTAAAGACTTTTGCTGTTATGGGTGTTCATGGTACTTCGGCTATTACTAGTATCACTGCTCAGAATACTAGGGAGGTTAGAGCTATTTTTGATTTACCACCTGAGATTGTTGTTTCTCAGATTGAAGCTATTGCTGATGATCTAGGAGTAGATGCGGCTAAGACTGGTATGCTTAGTAATAGTAGTATTATTAGAGCTATAGCTAAGACTATAGATAAGTATGGCTTCCCACTAGTTGTTGACCCTGTCATGATCGCTAAAAGTGGAGCTCCACTACTTAGAGCAGAAGCTATGGATACGTTAATTAGAGAGATTGTTCCAAGAGCCACAGTGATAACACCTAATAGGTTTGAAGCAGAGAAGCTTACAAGTCTAACTATAGACTCTATATCTAGGGCTAGAGAAGCTGCTAGAATTATAGTTGAAGAGTTAGGAGCCCAGGCTGCAGTAGTTAAGGGAGGACATATTGAGGGTGAGTATTCTATAGATATTCTATACTATAGGGGTGAATACTATGAACTTAAAGCTCCTAGAATTAATAAAACTACAGATCACGGCACTGGCTGTGCATTCTCAGCAGCTATTGCTGCTGGGCTAGCGAAAGGTAGGAGTATTGTAGAGGCTGTTAATGTAGCTAAACAATTTATAACTATTGCTATAGACTACGGATTTGAGATTGGAGGCGGCCACGGCCCAGTTAACCCTATAGCTTGGACTATGATACCTGCAGAGAGATACAATACTCTAGTAGAGTTAGAGAAGGCTATTGATATACTTAGAGGAAACTCGAAATATGTTGTAGAGCTGATTCCCGAAGTTCAAATGAATATAGTAATGGCTCTACCTAAACCATATGCTAGAACACCGATAGACGTAGCTGGGGTACCGGGTAGGATAGGTAAATTTAAAGACAGACTAGTAGTACCAGCTAAGCCAGAGTTTGGAGCATCAAGACATGTAGCTAGAGCAGTCCTAACAGCTATGGAGTTTAATCCTGAGATTAGAGCTGCAGCTAACATAAGATATGGAAGAGATATAGAGGAGGCTGTGAATAGACTAGGATTATCGTGGAGCTACTATGATAGGAGAGAGGAGCCTGAAGAAGTTAAGAGGAGAGAAGGTGGGACAATACCGTGGGGTATAAGGGTAGCTGTAGAGAGGGTAGGGGGTAGAGTACCTGATGTAATATATGATTATGGAGAACATGGTAAGGAGCCTACAACTAAAGTATTTGGTAGAAATGCCGTCGAGGTAGCAGAGAAATTAGTAATGATTAGTAAAAAGATAGTAAGAGAGTAGACTATAAGTGAAACTAATGACCCCTCTGGAATTGAGACTTATAAAGGGTAAATAATACGTGTAAGACTAAGAATGCTAATATTATATTCCTTACTAGAACGATTTTCTGAGTATACCCTTCTAGTGTCCATGGATTTATGTTATCTTCAAAAAACACTATTATTATTAGCGCGTTAGCTAAGTCAGCTATTGAGTATGCTAGTAGCTGTAGATTAGTAAGTGCTATTATAGCTATAGGGGTTAACATAATTATCATCTGAGGTGAGAATACATAGTTGAATACTATTGTCGTAGATAAGGCTACATAAATTAATTTAGTTATATTATTTCTAGTGTAAAGTGTTAATGTTAATAGGGTGCCTGTTATAGCTCCTATAACTAATGCCGCTAAAATCTTATGAGTATAACTCCATATATCTCCTACTAATAACATATATATACAGTTCTCACAATACCAGCTAGAATGATGACTTACCATTGAGTAGAAGCCTTGAGGAGTGTATAAGAGTAGTATAATGTATGGTGCTATCCCAGCCGCTGTGAAGCTAATTAGATACTCAGATGTAGTCTTTAGATTCCTACTCTTCAAGTATACCATTATGAGTATGATTAGACTAGCAACTACTGTTAATAGCTTAACTGATACAGATAAACCTGCTAGAGCTCCAGCATAGCTATACCTCCTTTGGAGGTAGAAGTAGAATGCAAGAGTGTATAAGGTTATAGCTAGTAAATCCCAGTTATACACAATGTAGATAGTAGTAGATGGTAGAAGCGCTAAGACCATGACCCTCCAAGACTCTAAGTTTAATAGTCTAACTATGTGAAGTAGCGATGCTACTAAGACTATATAAGATACTACTATAGTTAAAGCCATCAACACGTAATGCCTCATAGCAGCACTATCAACTAGATACCTATACTCTCTACTATCGAAGACTTTAGGAAACGTTAAGTATATAGCTATACATGTAGAGATATACCATTGTAGACCTGCTAGAGGAGGGTACTCGAAGTGATAGTCAACATAGGGTATAGGACATACTCTAATACCTTTACTAAGACTAGTAGGCTTATCGCCTGTAAACCACCTACCACCCTCACTATGGGCTTTAAAATCAAGAAATATAGGGTAGAATAAGCCGTAAACTATATCACTATACTTTAAACCATATAATCCTAGGGGCGCTTCAAATCCGGGATTATGTATGTAGATTGAGAATATTAATGGTAATATTAATATTATGTAGAGTATTCTCTTATCCATAAGCTTACACCAGCGTTGAGAGCTTACACTCTCTCACCATAGGGTTCTCTAGTTTCTCAATAGATACTTCTCTCTTTAAAGTCCTACTTATAGAGTCTGCTAATCTTAGAGGTTCTGGGAGTATACTATCCGGTTTTATTGTAGCTCTTACTATTTCAATAGCATCTTCTAATGTAATCTTATATCCTGGACTAACATATATTCTACCTTTACCAGTCTCGATAATAGCCCCGATAACCTTATTATCATGTACTAGTAGCCTCCTCCCTCCTATAAACTCTTCTCTCCCTACTAGTTTACTCTTAGCTACTCCTATTGATGACTTATTAAATGCTAACCCTATATGACTAGCTATGCCGAAGCCTCTAGGATGAGATATTCCATGTCCATCTACCATTAATAAGTCTATATTATATGATTCTATTAGATTCGATAGTAGAGGTGCTAGGATCTCCATCTCTCTAAATGCTAGTAAACCTGGTATGTATGGTATACATACTTCTCTAATATAATAATTGCATTTCATTACTTTAAGTCTAGGGTATTCAACTATGACTGCTACTCCTAACCCTACTTCTCTATTATCCAATCTAACATATGATACGTCTAGTCCAGTAATAGTTTCTATTTTGTCTCTAAGAGCTTCTAGGATGAGAAGTTTTGAGAGGATATATTGCGCTTTTATAGCTCTAGATACGTTGAACCTGCTAGAAATCTCTCTACAATATGTTTTCAACCCTCAACTAGCCTCAATTTTATACTCCTCTCTCTAATACCATTAGGTGTTATTGAAATAACATCTATTCCATCACCGCTCCCTACATCCCTACTTATAGCTGATCTAACTGCTGATATAGCTAGGTTCTCAGCATTCTCAATAGGCATATTGGGGCTATAGTCTCTCTCTAGGAGCCCGAAGGCTATTGTAGCCCCCGTTCCTATAGCTGCAAAATCCTCATCTAGGGTTGAGCCTAGGGGATCTAGAACATATAGTTTAGGTTTACCATCAATATCTATACCGCCAACTAGAGTCTCTACAAAGAATGGGAACCACTTATAGGCGTACATTATGGTAGAGAGTCTCTTAGCTAAGGTTTTTACCGCTATAGGAGTATTAGTTAACATCTCATATGCCTTTAAATCAGCTTCTAGAATTCTTATAAGTCCACTAGCATCCCCGTAAAGACCTGCAAAGGCTATGGCTACTTTTTCATTTATCGTAAATATTTTTTTAACATTTTTGCTGAGAATTAAGCCCCCATAACTAAGTCTCTTATCAGTTGCAATTACTACACCATTAGCGGCTTTAATACCTACTACTGTGGCTCTAAATAATTCTTCAGGCATATATGCCACAATTAGCACCTAATCTATATGTTATAGATAAGGCTTATAAATTAACCTTAGCTGAGGCTATCTTAGCTTAAACTTACATATATTAAACTATCTTCGTCTATATTCTTAAGCCTGAAGGACGCTATATTTACAAACCCTCCAAGGTCTATAATATTCTTACCCTCACCTATACTATAGCGTTCTACTGATAAGAGTTCTGGAGGTAATCCAGAGTCATAATCATAAACCTCTATAGTATTACTCTTATATGACTTAATTATCAATGACTTATTCTTATATCCTGTTAAAGGTATCCCCCCAAAGGTACTATCTCCTACTATACGGCCTCTAAACCTAAATGTTACTGGAGGGCTTGACCTATTTAGTATTGTATCTTCATCTACTACTAATATACCCTTATATCCTATATCTATAGGTGTCGCATCTCTACCGCCAAGGTTGGGAGCTGTGTTATAGCCTAGTAGTATCTTAGAGCCCATCTTAGTAGCAGAGGTTATCCGAGCACCATAAACTCCAACTATTCTAGCTTGAGGTGGTGTTATATAGACTAGTATACTGGGGCCTCTAGTATCGTTTATATCTCTAATAATACCCTGAGAGTAGTCTATATGTAGGACGCCATGTGTATACGCATTAAAGGGGGCTAGTACGCCTCCTCCAGCAATTACAGCATTTGATCTTTGAGGTGATAGTTGTGAATAGATAGTATTCCCAAAATCAAGTAATCTAATAAACCATACACCATCTAGTTCAGGCTCTAGAGGATTACCTACAAGTACTCCGCCCCTAATGAAGTGATAGTATCTAGTATAGGCACTTATAGCGTACCCAGAGCCTCTATACTCTACAGCACCGCCATCAACAGATATCTTAGACCAGTCTTCAATCATGAATTTATACTGTTTCAAAGTTGATAAGTCAAAACATTGAACCCCATCAATACCTCTAACCCAGTCTGGTTGTATATCGAAACAAGCATAGTCTAAAAATATTGATCCCTTAAGTCCAGGAATAGAACTAATAATATCTAGTTTACTACTCTTAGGGTTTAACCTATAAATACCTAAATTTACGTGCCCATCAGCTCTAGCTAATAGGAGATCTCCTAGTATAGGGTTATATATAATCTCTGATACTTCGCCAGCCCACTTATACTCATCATGTATACTCTCAGACCATATAAGGCTAATAACGCCTCTAGAAATATCATAGGAGTGTACATGGCTATACTTATTCCTGAAATCTATCTCCCCCTCAAAACCGCTTTTCCCCTTAAATATCGAAGGGTTATGAACCCAGCCTCCAAAGTATATAAAGTCGTCAGAGCAATCTACAGCGTTATAAGTATCTCCTCCAGAGGCTGGGCCAGGTCCTAGATGCTCAAATCTATATATTAGCTTAGACGCCGGGCTAATAAAGTGAGCTTCAGCCTCAAAAGCTAGGGTATAGTATAGTATATGGTTACAGTATTTTAATCCAAAGACTCCTCCAGAACCCCATTCAGGCCCGTATTTAGGACTTCTAACTTCTATGTAGAGCTCATAGGGATACATAGTCTACCACTTTAAGCTATGTACCGACTTCTTCTTTCTTAGTTTTCCTCTTAGCCTTCTTCTTAACTTTCTCCCTGGTTTCTCTCTTTGCTTCTCTCTTCGTAGTTTTAGTTTTCCTCTTCCTTGTTTTAACTTTCTTAACTATTACACCTTCACTTAGAAGTTTTTTAAGTCTCTCCTCAACTTCCTTAGAGTACATTTTCACTGCTTCATTTAGCCCTATGCGCCCGTCAACTGTCTGAGTTAGAATTTCAACTGCTGTTATCATTGTATCTAGGAGCTCTGGCCTCGTCACATCGTATAATGGCATAGCAGACTCAGGTTCTAAATGCTCTCCTTCAACCTCTATAGTCTCTACCTCTTCTTCTCCTCTCCTTCTCTCAACTAGCTCTACTCCCTCCTCTATAGTCTCCTCTTCTAGTTCTGAGCTCATCTCGGTCACCGGTAGCTATATTAATCTTAGAATAACTCTATCCTCTTAATCTCAGTCTCGAAGCCTAATTTTTTTAATGCCTCTCTTATAATATCCTCCTTGACTCTCCTGTCAAATGTTACTATTACTTTCCTAGTATCTCCTTCTTTTATAAGTCTAAGTCTATCTACTATGACGGCTCCTCTAATCATATCATTTAGACTCTTAGATAGTACTATATAATCCTTATACTTCTTTCTTGCAATATCATAGAATGAGTCGAAATTCCTTAAAACCCTATACGCTTCCTCTAAGTCCTGAGACTCATAGCCTATAAGGCGGGAGACTTCAAATAATAGCTTCTCAGCTTCATCTAGGGTTAGCTCTACGCTCTTATACTTACCCATATCTACTTCAACGACCTTCCTCAATTTAACCCCCATTTAAACATAAGCTAGGAGCTTAATAGTTTTAATTATTAAAAGTGAATCCTATAAGAAATATAGAGTTAAAGGTATTTAAGGTTAAAATACTCTATTCTACGTTAACTAGGTATCAGGAATTAGGGTGGCTTTATGGCTAGAGAAGTTCATGTTAGTAGAGAAGTTGAGATACCTGAAGGTGTTAGTGTAGAAGTAGAAGGATTAAGAGTTAAAGTTAAAGGGCCTAAGGGGGAAATCTTAAAAGACTTTAGCCATGCCAGAGGAGTTAATATCAGAGTTGAGGGTAATCGAGTTATTATTGAGAGTTTCTTCCCTAGAGCTAGACAAATTGCCCTAGTAGGATCACTAGCATCACATATAAGGAATATGATAGTAGGTGTAACTAGAGGTTTTAGGTATAAGCTTAAAATCATCTATGTACACTACCCTATAAGTGTTAAGGTAGAGAAGGGTAGAGTAGTGATATCTAATTTTTTAGGAGAGAAGTCTTTAAGAGCTGTTGAGGTCCCTGGCGGCGTTAGAGTTACTGTATCAGGCCAGGATGTTATAGTAGAAGGTATAGATATAGAGAGTGTATCTCAGACAGCAGCTAGAATAGAGGAAGTTACTAGGGTTAGAGATAAAGATAGGAGAAAATTTATGGATGGGATTTATATCTATGCTAGAGAGGTTGCCTAGAGGTGAGCCTAGAGGACATTAAACAGAGGAGGAGGATACAAAGACTCATAAGAGGTAAGAGGAAACCTAAGTTTATGAGGTATTTGTCATGGGAATTCTGGAAGTTTGAGAGAAGAGATAGCTGGAGGAAACCTAAAGGTAAAGATAGTAAAATGAGATTAGAGATTAAAGGCTACCCTCCTAGGGTTAAGGTAGGCTATAGAACGAGGAAGGAGATTAGAGGTTTACACCCCTCAGGCTTAAAACCAGTGGTTATTCATAGCTTAAGAGACCTTGAAACACTTAATCCTAGAGAACATATTGTTTACATCGCGTCTAGTGTCGGGTTAAGGAAGAGATTAGAGCTAATTAAGATTGCTGAAGATAGAGGATTTAAGGTGATAGGTTAATGCCAGATTATAGTGTTCAGAGGAGGCTAGCAGCTGATATACTAGGAGTAGGAGAGAGTAGAATATGGATAAGTCCAGATCCTGAACATGAAGAGGAGATAAGCCAAGCTATAACTAGGAGAGATGTAGAGAAACTTATAGCTAAGGGCTTAATAAAAGTAAAGCCAACTAAAGGAAACTCTCATACTAGGTGGCTTGAGAGAAGAAGAGCTAGGAGAGAGGGTAAGCGTAGAGGCCATGGCAAAAGGAAAGGTACGGCTGGAGCTAGGATAGAGGAAAGAGAAGTATGGATTGGGAGGATTAGGAAGATTAGGAGAATGCTTAAATGGCTTAGAGATCATAATGCTATAGATAAGAGGACATATAGGAAACTCTACACTATGGCTAAGGGTGGAGCATTTAAGACTGCATCAGAAGTTAAACAATACCTTAAACAATTAGGGTTACTAAAAGGTGTTAGTTAATGGCTAGAGGCCCAACCTATAGAGTACCATGGAGGAGGCGTAGGGAGGGTAAGACAAATTACTATAAGAGGATTAAGTTAATAAAATCTGGTAAGCCGAGAATAGTCTTTAGGAGAACCTTAAACTATATTATGGTTCAAGTTGTAGAAGCTAAGATTGAAGGTGATAGGGTTATAGCAATGGCTCATAGCAAGGAGCTCACTAAACTATATAATTGGCTTGGTGGAGGTAAGAATATGTGTGCAGCATATTTAACAGGTCTCCTAGCAGGTTACAGAGCATTACTTAAAGGAGTCAGAGAAGCAGTCCTAGATATAGGACTCTATAGGCCGAGTAAAGGATGTAGAGCCTTCGCAGCTCTTAAAGGAGCTCTTGATGCAGGGCTAAAAGTTCCACACTCTCCCGAAATATTACCAGGTGAGGATAGGATTAAATGTGAGCATATAGCTGAATGGGCTAAGACTCTAGCTGAGTCTAACCAGGAGTTTTATAAGAGGCAGTTCTCAAGATATTTATCTAGAGGTTTAAAGCCTGAAGATATAATAGTGCACTTTGAGGATATATTGTCTAAGATAAAAGCTGAGTATGAGCCTAAAATTAGAAGCTTAAACACATGAGGTGAATTAGTATGGCTGAGTCAGCTATTGAGACCTGGGTTCCTAGAACTAGGGTTGGAAAACTTGTTAAAGAAGGTAAGATTACTAATATAGAGGAGATTTTTAGGAGAAATTTACCAATACTAGAGCCTGAAATAGTAGATATGCTAATACCCGGCCTTGAACATGAGGTTATAGATGTTAGTATAGTCCAGAAGATGACTGATGCAGGGAGAATAACTAAGTATAGGGCTGTAGTAATTATTGGTAATAGAGAAGGCTATGTTGGTATAGGTAAAGGGAAAGCTAGGCAGTTTAGATTTGCCATAGAGAAGGCTATAACAAACGCTAAACTTAACATCATCCCGGTTAGGAGAGGTTGTGGGAGCTGGGAGTGTACATGTGGTGAACCTCATAGTGTTCCATTCACTGTTAGAGGTAAGAGTGGAAGTGTAGAGATAATATTGAAACCAGCCCCTAAAGGTACGGGTCTTGTCGTAGGGGATATAGCTAAAGTTGTTTTAAGGCTAGCTGGGATCACTGACATATGGTCTTATACTAGAGGAGAAACCAGAACAACTTATAATTTTGCTAGGGCCACTTATAATGCTTTAAGGAATACTTATAGCTTCATCACACCACTTGATTGGATAAGGTGAGAGCTACCTATGAGCTTATATGTTATAGTTAGGCTTAGAGGTACTGTTGATATACCACCAGATATAGAGAAGACACTTTACATGCTAAGACTTAGGAGAAAATATACAGCATCATTATATCATAGTAGCTTACCGGGCTTAAATGGGATGTTAAAAGTAGTAGAGTCATGGGCTACATGGGGTGAGATTGATAAGAGTGTCTTAGTAGAATTAATTAGAAGAAGAGGTAAACTTATAGGCGACAAGCCTATCACTGATGAGTGGGTTAGAGAAACATTAAAATTAAATAGCCTAGATGAGATGGCTGAAAAGCTAATCTCAGGAGAGATATATTATCATAAGCTTGAACCCTACGGTGTCAAACCTTTCTTTAGACTACACCCACCTAGAGGAGGCTTTAAGAGGAGTACTAAGAAAATATATGGTAGTGGGGGAGAACTAGGTTATAGAGGGCATGCTATAAATGACTTAATACTAAGAATGATATAGGTGGTGTAAAATGGTTGTGAGAAGAGAGAAGAAAAGTAGGAAATTAAGAGGGAGAACTAGAACAATGGGATGGGGTAGTGTAGGGCAACATAGAAAATCTGGATCAAGAGGTGGTAAAGGAGCAGCAGGTCTAGGGAAACATGAGTGGACATGGACTATAAAGTATGCGCCAGACTGGTATGGCAAGAAGGGGTTCATACCGAGGAGAACTAGCACTAAATACGAGCAGAAAGCTATAAATATAGGGGACTTAGTAGAGATAATAGAGAAGCAGAAAGCTGAAGGAAAACAAATAATAGAAGATAACATGATAGTAGTAAACCTAACATCACTCGGAATAACCAAACTACTAGGTGAAGGCAATATAAACATACCAGTAAAAGTAATAGTACCAGAAGCTAGTAAAAAAGCAATAAAGAAAATAGAAGAGGCAGGAGGAAAAATACTAGTAACCAATAGTATGGAAGAAAAATAATCTACTTTATTCAGAGAAACGTTTCCCGCCCTAAGTTTCTGTAGGTTTCTCTAGGACGAGTTGTACCTCAACTCCTCGCGAGGTCATGGGCACCCTTCCGGGCCTAACTATATAAGACTCACATCTAATTTTTATCCCCCGGGAAGCTTAAAGCAATGCTCCTTATCGCTCCTCAGGCTCATCCTAGGATTAGAAATCATAGCTTATAAAAATTTCCTCGAAAAAAAGAGAAAACAGCCCCTTATAAAGGAGGAAGGATATAGAAAGAGTTTAAAGTATAAAATGGATACCCTATAGAATAAAGGGAATAAAATTGAGTTGTAAGAGAGCGGTGCCACTGTCGAGTACAGGATTACAGGTTATTCGACATGTTACTCCTAGTAACTCGAATCCTATAGGTATAATGCATGGTGGGTATATGTTAGAGTGGATTGTGGATACAGCTACGCTTACAGCTATGAGATTAGCTAGGTCGTATACGCTTCTAGCTTGTATTGAGGATACTGTATTCATTTCGCCTGTGAGAGTTGGGGATATAGTTATATTGACATCATGGGTTGAGTATATTGGTAGAAGTAGTATTGATGTTGCTGTACTTGTTGAAACAGAGAATCCTAGAAGTGGAGAGAAGAGATTAACTACAGCTTCATCTTTAACTCTCGTATCTGTAGATGATAATCTTAGACCTAAACCAGTAGGTATATGCTTAGAGTCTACTAGTAGCCTCGAGGAGGAGATTCTAGAAGAGGCTATTAGAAGGAGGGTTGGGAGAGAAGAGAGGATTAAGGATAGGAGAACTAGAGTTAAAGATACCTCTATACCTAAACCTCTTATAAGTGGATATTTTATTTCAAGCATGTATATAGTTAATCCTGAGGATTCATTAGGCTATAATGTTCTCCATGGTGGAAGACTTCTTAGGAAACTAGATGAGATAACAAGTATTGTAGCCTCTAAGTATGCTCAGGGCGTAGTAGTTACTGGAGCAGTAGATGTGACAGACTTTTATACTCCTATAAAGGTGGGCCATATTGTAGAGATTAACGCTACATTATCATATGTAGGATTTAAGAGTGTAGAGGTTAAAGCTAAAGTTAATACTATTAACCCATTAACTTGGGAGAGGCTACACGCGTCTACAAGCTACTTTACATTTGTCCATATAGGAGTAGATGGTGCAAGTACTCCTGTAAGGGGATTTAAGCCAGAGTATGAATGGCAAGAAGAGCTCATTAGGGAAGCTATTGCTAGAAAAGAGAGGAGGGAGAGTATAATAAGAATGTTAAAGTCTAAGCAGACTCTAGAGAAGTTATCATTAATTAAAGAGAAAATCATCAAATTATAAATAGGTAATATCTAGTAATAACCTCTGATAATACTCAATCTCTTATCGAAGTGTACACACTATATTAATCTTAGATGAGCCTTAATTAAAAGGGCTTAGAGTGTCGGATCTTAGACAGGATATAGTTGAAATATCTACCAGGTTAAAGTTAAATTCTCATAATGGATTATCAACAGTATTTGAGAGATTATATGAGGAAGTATCTAGGGGAGCTATCGCTAGATACCATGCATTATTACAGCTAATAGTAGCTATAGATTTACATTTAAGGGGGTTTGATGTTAGGGTAGAGGAGGAGCTACCTACAGGGTTCAAGGCTGATGTATATGCTGAGAGTCCATGCTGCTCTGTAATAGTAGAGGTTGAGACCGGGTATATACCACAGGAGTGGATATTAAGGCTAGAAGATTTCATAGCCTCTAGAGTGGCTTTTAAGGCTGTAGCTTATAGTATAGACTCAGATATATTCATATTAGCTATACCAAGCCACTTGAGACTTCTAATACCAGACCCTCTACTTAAACCTATAGAGGAGAGAGATGAGTTAGATATTAGTATGATTAGGGCTATGGTAACTCGTTATAATAGAAATCAGGCAACGAGAATAGGTTGGAGGGCTCAGCTAGCTAGGATTGATGCTATAGGTTATATTAATGTAGAGGAGGCTATAGTTGAATATATTAGGCTTAATAATAGAAATGTCAAATTAAGTATGTTATGGGGATAGATAATATCCTATTCTTACTAGCAAACCTTCGAGCCTACCCTTACAGGCTCCTCAACAGTTAAGAGTATAGGCCTCTCATCCCTATCACAGCCGGCTGCAAGAACCATACCCTGGCTTACAAGTCCAGCCATAACTTTAGGTTTAAGATTAACTAAGACAATAACAAGCTTACCAACTAGATCCTCAGGCTTATACCACTTAGCTACCCCAATAAGTATCTGCCTTTCTTCTCCACCAATATCAACAATAGTCTTAATAAGCTTCTTACTACCAGGAACTAACTCAGCCTTTATTATTCTACCAACTCTAATATCAAGTTTAGCGAAATCCTCAAACTCAACTATACTCTCCAATATTAAGCACCAAAACCAAGCTAGTATAGTTAACCCTAAAATTGGTTTTGATAGATAATATGTTGAGAGTATATAATGTTACCGTATTTTTAAAATTCAAGTATCATACTTATATCTCTTGGTATAGGTGTAGAGGGTTGACGGCTGTTTTGGTGTGTTAGGTTTATAAGGGTTTTTGTAGGATTTTTGGAGAAGTACTACTCTACTAGGGAGTTAATGTTTATAAGATTTATTCTCTCATCCTATTCTAGGGATAAAAATTAGATGTGAGCCCTTGTGCCGTTGGGCTCAAAAGGTGCCCATGATTCCCGCGTGGAGTGGCTTGGTAGCAGCTGCGAAGCGCGGGGCAGGAGGCGCAACCCATCCTAAAAATCTAGGATGGGAAACGGTGTGGCCTGGCTTCTATGTTGTATGTGCTGCTATCTTATGGTCTACTATTGGTGTTGCTAGTACATATGGTGGTGATATTACTGTATTAGCGTTTGTGAGGTCTATAGTAGCTGGTTTTATTGCTTTACTATTTTATAGGAGTTTTAGTATGAGCTCTATTATGGCTGGTATTCCTCTCGGTCTACTATTCGCCTCTTACCCTCTAGCTGCAGTTACTGCTGGTGTTGGCTACGCTGCCTTCCTCTTATACACTGCTCCTCTCTGGGCTACTATTACCTCACTAGTATATGGAGAAAGGCCTAGCGTAAATTCTATCATTAGCGTTATTCTAATAATCATAGCCATGGCCCTCATGGGATTTAATGCTTTAAATAACCTCAACCTAGCAGGCTTCCTCTTCGGTATAATATCTGGCTTATCCTATGGTATCTATATTTCAATAGCTAGATACTACTCGAAGCTGGGATACAGGAGAGAGGTATCTATAGGTGCAATGCCATATACGCTACTAGCAACAACGCCAGTACTTATCCTTAGCATAACCATTAGGACTAGCATAGATGAAATAGCTAGCATTAACATAATATATAGATCACTAATAGTTGGATCATACCTTGCAATATTCACAACTCTACTACCATACTGGCTATTTACTAGAGGAGTAGAGCATATTAGAGCTTCAACAGCCTCAATAATAGCTACAATTGAGCCAGTACTAGCAGCTATCTGGGGGCTAATACTCTTCAGAGAAATACCATCACTATTAACCCTAACAGCCTATATGCTAATACTACTAGCTCTCACAGTAATAGCCTTTGAACCTAGAAGCGAAAAGCAGTCACAGTAAAAGGCTTTTAAGGTGCCTCTAATGTAGCTGTTCTCTGTTTTATAACTGTTTATACAAGTTTATATCGTTCTCAGGCTATAGAGGAAATCTCGTAAACTACATCTA